>CAZFKK010000412.1:0-2843 GCA_964519735.1 uncultured Taibaiella sp. | reverse complement strand
AATGAACAGGGCGCGCTGGAGGTGGATACCCCGGTATTGCAGAGCATCCCCGGTGGCGCAGCAGCCAGGCCTTTTGTCACCCACCATAATGCGCTGGACATGCCCCTGTACCTGCGTATTGCGAACGAACTCTACCTGAAACGCCTGATCGTAGGCGGCTTCGACTGGGTCTATGAATTCAGCCGCAACTTCCGCAATGAAGGTATGGACCGGACCCATAACCCGGAATTCACCGTATTGGAATTCTATGTGGCTTACAAGGATTATTACTGGATGATGGAAACCACGGAGCAGATGCTGGAACAGGTAGCCCTGGCGACCAATGACAGCACCATCAGCACTGTTGATGGTAAAGCAATCGATTTTAAAGCGCCCTACCCAAGGGTCACCATCTATGATGCGATAAAAGAACATACGGGCTTTGACATCTCTGAGATGGATGAAGAAGGCTTACGGAAGGTATGCCGGGAACTGCATATCCCTGTAACACCCAGCATGGGCAGGGGCAAGCTGATCGACGAAATATTCGGCGAAAAGTGTGAGGGCAACTATATACAACCCACCTTCATCATCGACTACCCGATCGAAATGAGCCCGTTGACTAAAAAACACCGTAGTAAAAAAGGCCTGGTGGAACGCTTTGAGCTGATGATCAATGGTAAAGAAATTGCCAATGCTTATACCGAACTAAATGACCCCATCGACCAGCGGGAACGCTTTGAAGAACAACTGCAGCTGATGGAAAGGGGGGATGATGAAGCCATGTTTATCGACCATGACTTCCTCCGGGCGCTGGAATACGGCATGCCGCCGACGGGCGGCCTCGGGCTCGGCATCGACCGCCTGGCCATGTTGCTGACCGGTGAGGTATCGATACAGGATGTCTTGTTTTTCCCCCAGATGAGGCCTGAAAAACGCAATGATTAGGCTCCTGTCTCAGGCAACAAGAATACTTTAAAACAGATCTATTCAACTAACAGGACCTGCACCCCTTACCCTAAAGGCAGGTCCTTTAGCGATCACCCGGACGGCTGTTCCGCAAAATTGTGCAGGTATGAATTGGAAACGACTCCTCCTTTGTTTAGGTATTACCGCTTATGGCCTTCCTGTGGCTGCACAGGATAACACCTATGAGCTGCGCGGTTTTATGGGCATCCAGGGAGGAGAATCTTTTAGCTACAGATTGGTATTGCAGGACTCTGCCGGTGATTACCTGAAGGGATATGCCTATACCTACAGTACGGAAAAAAATGAGGTCAAGGCAGCCGTCACGGCACAGCGCAACCGGGTCGATAGAACCCTGCAGATCAGGGAAACAGCGATCATTCATAACCATAAATTCCAAAGCCGGGCCATTATCTGCCTGGTAGAATCGCTGTTGACGTATGATACCAATGAACGACAGCTCTCAGGTCCATTGCGTACGCAGACCATGGGGCAAGGTGCGGAATGTGCAAAAGGCAGTATTTCTTTCAACCAGGCACAGGAGATAGCCACGCTATTCCAGGTTCCGGGAAGTACCCCGACGGCTGATCCTGTCCGGCAAAATACGACGCCAACTGTAGTCAAAAGACAAACCGCACCTGCACGGAGATCCGCTGTTGCCCAACCGGCACCCGATTCCGTTGCTGCACCGGTCGTCAGGAAACCGGACCAGGTTACGGAAGGGAAGGACAAAACCTACCTCTGGACTTCCGACCAAATTGTACTGGAAATATGGGACGGCACCCAGGTGGACAATGACCGCATCAGCATCTTGTATAACGGCGACGAGATCCTCAGCAACTATAGCCTGACCAAAGAGCGGAAAAGGCTCTCCCTGCCACTGGGAGGCAATGAACTTAATATGATCAGCATTATCGCCCTGAATGAAGGCGGCGATCCCCCCAATACTGCTAATGTGCTACTGATTGACGGCAGCAAAGAATACGAAATCATCGCCCACAACAAAATAGGCAAACAAGCACTGATAAAAATCAGGAAACAGCCTTGAGGGGCACAGATTGCCCTATTTTTAAAAAGTTTAAACAAGTCCGTATAAAACAGGAACATCTGATCCGCAAAATTGCGGATCAGGATACCATTCATGGACTGAAACCTACCGTTCATGGATCAGGCCCGACGACTCATCAAAAAACCAAGGCGAAAGAGCCGGTCATAAGCCCTAATATTCAATCCAGACCTGCATTTCAGCCCGGTCATAATTGAGTAGATCTACTCAGTTTATCAGCTCTATATAAAAATATATTTGTATTGCTAGCTACAAAAATTTGCCTATGCTCCGATTGACTGGTTCAATTTACGGAGCAAGGAAAGGCACGTCCTATAGGACCCGATCCACCAACTACCGAGTCATTTTTTTCACCTTAAATAAATATACCTATGAATTTACAGATTATTCTTAGAGGTAGCATTTTACTCGCAACAAGCTTTGCGCTGTCTTCACCACATGAGGCTCGGGCGCAAAATGAAAAGATGCAATGGGCCAGGCAAATGGGAGGCGCGGGCTGGGATGCCGGAACCGCTATTGCCACAGACCTTTACGGCAATGTATACACTACAGGAGCTTTCGAGGGCACCAGTGACTTTGACCCCGGTGCCGGCACGACATCACTTACGGCCAAGCAAAGGGATATCTATGTATCGAAAATGAATGCAGACGGGGTGCATTCCTGGGCAAAGCATTTTGGGAACACCGGCACGGACCAGGGCATGGCCATTAAGACGGACCCCTGGGGTTATGTATATGTTGCGGGCCAGTTTGCGGGCAACACGGATTTTGGGGCATTTACCTTAGCCGGTAGAGGCACCGATGTATTTGTGATCAAAATGGATACTGCAGG
>CAZFKK010000411.1:0-2849 GCA_964519735.1 uncultured Taibaiella sp. | reverse complement strand
TCCGGGCACAGTGTTCTATCGCTTCATCATCATCTCTTTTTCCTTTAGGCAGGTCCCATTTTCCCCTGCGGTAGATCATTAATACAGCCCCTTCCTGGTTACTGACTACGCCGCCTGCAGCTTCGATAGTTGCGAAAGCCTTTTCCAGGCAATGGTGTACGGCTTCCATTGATTCCGCTTCTATAATGCCTCCCGGGGTCGTATTGTCTGCCAGGCGTTGCCTGGCCAGAAGGATCTTCTCCATAGCTACTCCGGTCAAGGTGAAATAAGAAGAAGTATCGGGATGATCTTGGCGATAGCGCTGCGTATCGTTGGTAAATATTAAGGGTTTATTATGGATATATACGATTTCTGTGAAAAACATAAATGATTATTGAATGTATAGCCATCTTCCGGGCTTCTGACGAAGGTACGCAAGGGGCGACAAAAAAAATAATAAAAATACAGGCAAAATTTGTTTTTACGGCGTAAGTTTGACCCCGAAATGAATACAGCTACGACCTTCGCCGAGAAATTACTTCAGATAAAAGCTTTACGCATCAGCCTGAATGAACCTTATACATGGGCCTCCGGATGGCAATCTCCTGTTTATTGTGATAACCGTAAGATCCTGAGTTATCCTCATGTACGGGATTATGTGAAGAGTGAATTGGCGAACACTATTATGGATCGGTTCCCTGATGCTGATGTGATCGCGGGTGTAGCTACTGCAGGTATTCCTCATGGCGCACTGGCGGCAGATCTGCTGAAGCTCCCTTTTATTTATGTACGTAGTAAGCCTAAAGGACATGGGCTGGGCAACCAGATAGAAGGTGTATTGCAGGAAGGGCAGAAAGTAGTGGTTGTGGAAGACCTGGTCTCCACCGGTAAAAGCAGCCTGGAAGCAGTTCATGCCCTTCGTGCTGCAGGAGCCACCGTCATCGGGATGTGTGCCTTGTTTACCTATGGTTTCCCCCAGTCAGAACAGGCTTTTGAGCGGGAAGGTATTCCTTTGGTCACCTTAAGTAATTATAATGCCTTGATGGAAGTGGCCGGAGCACTGAACCTTGTTGAAGAAAAGGATAAGGAACATCTTCAGGAATGGCGTTTGGATCCTTCGGCATGGAGGGTTAAGTAAACGCTAGAGGAGCGGGCAGCATCGCTGTACCACCCACGGAGCAGTGGCGTTGCCTCAATCAAATCCCGCTTCCCGCAGCAGGCCTAAACATGCGTAGGCTGTTCTTCCCGAGTGTTCCTGTGCTGTTGCTGGTGTTGCGCACGTGCAGCTTCGGCCAGTCGGTTTTTCTCTTCCATGATCTTGACGGGACTGCCGAAAATGTAGAATAATTTCTTACGAAAGCCTTTGGCTTTTTTTACATCCTGCCACAGGTCTTTATATTCATGGAAGTTGATATGAAAAGGATTCGCCTTATTTTCAATATTGGTGGTAATGCCATATTTTACCTTTTCCACTTCAGGCTCATAGGTATTCCAGATCCTGTCCCAGAAGATAAAGGTCGCACCATAATTCTTGTCAATATACTGCTCCTGGGAGCCATGATGTACCCTGTGGTTGGAAGGGGTGGCAAAAATATATTCCATCCAGCGGGGACACTTACGGATATACTCGGTATGTACCCAGAACTGGAACAGTACAGCTATCTGGTTGGTCACAAAAAATATGATCGGATGAAACCCCAACACAGCCAGGGGAAGGAAGAAAATGATCTTAATATGTTGTACCCAGCTTAAGCGGAAGGATACGGTAAGGTTATAGTGTTCGCCGGAATGATGGGCGACATGGGTAGCCCACCAGAAACGTTGTTCATGCGATATCCGGTGCGCCCAGTAACTACAGAGATCATAGAGTACATAGCATGGGATAAGGGTCCACCATTGTAACTCCATACGCCAGGGTAAAATATTGTATAGCCATACAAATAAGTAAAGAAGCACCACTTTCATGCCTGCACTGACAACAAGATTGCCTAAGCCGACCAGTATAGAACCAATAGTTTCCTTTTTCTCGTAATATTTCCGGTTTTGAACATAGGAGATGATAATTTCCAGGGCAGCGAAGAAGACCATTACAGGAACAGCCCATACAATAAGATTGGGCGCATTCTTTTCTACGAGATGTATCTGATCCATAGGGATCTTTGCTGCGCCAAAAAGATTTAATAATACCATAATCTGTTAATGAATTTGATCTGATTCTACGGCTAAAAGTAGCCAACTTTTATCAAAACGTCTATTACAAAACGAAAAATTTCCATTTTCTTTTTTATAATGATATGATCTGGATATCCTTATAATATTCGCTTACTATAGGCAACAGGTCAGCAGCATCTGTATGTGTAAGAAATATTTGTGATAGGGAAAAGGCCTGCAACAGATCAAATAAATGATGTAACCGTTGCTTGTCCAGCTTTTCAAAAATATCATCCAGCAATAAAAAAGGATGCTGGCCGAGCTGCTGCAGCCACTGAATATGGGCGAGTTTCAGGCTGATCAAAAAGGACTTTTTCTGTCCCTGCGACGCATGTGTTTTCAGGGGATGTTCCCCCAGCAGCAACGACCAGTCTTCTGTATGGGCCCCATAGCAGGTGCGCCGGTAGAGCATATCCCGCTGACGGGAATTTTTCAGAAAATCGCTCAGTTCTTCCGGCATACAGGTTGGCTTGTAATGCATGGCGATCATTTCCCTGTCGCCGCTGAGCCTGGAATAATATTGCTGCGCCCATTCCGGAAGGATAACCGAAAGCCTTTGCCGTTCCCGGATCAGGTAAGCGCCATGTAGCGCTAATTGTTCATCATATACATCCAGCAGGTCATGGGCCAGCAGGGCCGGCGGTGTCTGTTTCAGGTAG
>CAZFKK010000410.1:0-2876 GCA_964519735.1 uncultured Taibaiella sp. | reverse complement strand
CCAGGTAGGCTTCCAGCACCCGGCTTACGCTTACATCTACCACCCCCATAACGTCATTGTTGCCCAATTTCGTCTTGGTCTGGCCTTCAAATTGAGGTTCGGGTACTTTTACAGAGATAATGGCAGTGAGGCCTTCCCGGAAGTCATCGCCGGTAATTTCTACTTTGGCTTTCTCGAACAATTTATTCCTGTCGCCATAAGACTTGAACACCCGGGTGATGGCTCTGCGGAAGCCGCTGACATGGGTACCGCCTTCAATCGTGTTGATATTATTGACGTAAGAGAAAATATGCTCTCCGTAAGAAGAATTATAGGTTAAAGCCACATCTACGGTAACATTGCTGGGTACATCCAGGGCTTCTACGTAAATAGGCTGCGGCAGCAGGGAATCTCTTTTGCCGTTGGCATCCAGCATTTGTACGAATTCCACGATACCGCCTTCACTGTAGAATTCTTCTGATCTTTTATCACCGTTCTCTTCATCCGCTCTTTCGTCGATCAGGAAGATCCGGATGCCCTTGTTCAGGAAAGAAAGCTCGCGTAAACGACCGGCAAGAATATCACGGCTGTACACGGTATCTTTAAAAATGGTATGATCCGGCTTGAAATGAACCGTGGTGCCGGTAAGGTCGGTAGTGCCGATCTCCCGGACATCGTATTGAGGGATACCTTCCCGGTATTCCTGCTCAAATATCTTGCCTTCCCGGTACACCGTAACATGCAAAGGGTCACTCAGGGCGTTGACACAACTGACCCCCACACCATGCAAACCACCGGAAACTTTATAGGTGTTTTTATCAAACTTACCACCGGCATGCAGCATGGTCATGACCATTTCCAGGGCGGATTTGCCCTCTTTGGTGTTGATGCCTGTAGGGATACCCCGGCCGTCATCGCTTACTTTAATGGAATTGTCGGTATTGATGGTTACGGTAATGTTCTTACAATAACCGGCCAGGGCCTCGTCAATAGAGTTATCTACTACTTCGTACACTAAATGATGCAAACCTTTCACACCAATATCTCCGATATACATGGAGGGGCGCTTGCGCACAGCCTCCAGTCCTTCCAATACCTGTATGCTATCTGCGCCATAACCGGGTGTGGAAGGCGTTAGTACTTCCTGATTTTCTATATTCATTCCTGGATTTTAAAACTATTCTTTTGAATTGCTGAGATTGGATTCCTTTGAAGAAAAAGGAATAAGTTTAATGAGCAAAGTTACTAAAAATAAAGGTTTTTTGCAAGTAATTCATGGCATTTCGGAGCCTGGTACACAGAACAGGAAACCCTAAAATATTCCTAAAATATTGATTGATATGGATATTGTTTCGATACTTGCAGTTCATTTCAAAAATAAAATGAAACAAGTATGAAAAAAATCATTTTAACAGGTGCTGCATTTGCTTTTCTGGCTACGGCTATGGTGTCTTGCGGATCATCTGAAGGTACTGAAGACGTAACTTCTGCTACCGAAACTACAGTTACAGAGGAAATAGCTCCCGAGACTGAAACAACCGAAACAGTAGCAGAGGTACCGACTTTCTCCAGCGAAGAAGTAAACCAGGGCCTGGTTGATTACAAAGCATTGATGGATGAATACCTGAAAGCTGCCCAGGAAAAAGATGTAGCTAAAATTCAGGCATTGACTACCCAATATGCTCAATTGTCTCAAAACGTACAAAGCTGGGCTTCTAAATTGAAACCTGAAGAAGTACAGCAATTCACAGAATATACCAACAAACTGAATGCGGAATGGGCTGCTGCTGCTCAGCAGGCTGTTGCTCAATAAGAGATGAAGGGAGGATACCTTCTTGAACATGGGGATGGACGATGGTCTGTCCCCATGTTGCATTATATTCACTTAGCGGAGCAGGGTAACATTGCCCTTTTTCTTTAAAATACTGCCGTCATGGAAGGTAACCTGGAGGATAAAGGCATAAGCTTCCATCTCCTGGGGGACTCCCTTATAAGTACCGTCCCATCCCTTGCTGGGCTCCTGACTTTCAAACACCTGTTCTCCCCAGCGGTTAAAGATCCTGAAATCCATCTGGGCAATTCCAAAACCCCTTACATACAATACGTCATTGGAACCGTCGCCATTCGGACTGAACCCGGTAGGCACATCTGCCAGGGGCAATACATCCGATAAGATGGTTTTGCATACCTTATCTGCACAACCCTTGTCCGAATAAGCGGTCAGGCAAACATTGAAGGTACCCGAACGCTGGTATTGGTAAACCGGATCCGGCTCCGTACTGCTGTTGCCGTCTCCAAAGGTCCAGGTGTAACGTTGGGCATTTTGCGAACGGTTGTGAAATGCGATGGGCTTATTGGTCTCCGGAAGCAGGGGCGTGTAGTTAAAAGCTGCAATGGGTTGTGGATTGACTGTAACGGTATATGTGACAGAGTCGGCCTTATTGCAGGATGCCGGGTTGCTGGCGATGAGCAATACCGTGTAAGTTCCCGCTGAGGTATAGGTATGGGAAGGGTTGCTATCACCTGATCCCTGCCCGTCTCCGAAAAACCATTGGTAAGTCTGGGCATTGGCAGAAGTATTGTTGAAGGTACTGGCAGTGCCCACGCAAACCGTATCCGGCGGAGAAGACCCGGCCTTGACAAAAATTTGATTGATCGTAAATGTCTGGCGGAAGGTGTCCGGCGAGTTACAGGCCAGACGGTCGGTCATGATCAGCATAACTGTATAAGTGCCCGGCCCTGAATAGGTATGAAGGGGTGGATTCTGACCGGTGAAAGCCGCTCCGTCGCCAAAAAACCATTGGAAGGAGGCGTCGGCAAGGGTATGGCCCGGCATGGGAGAAGAAGTATTGTTGATACGGATCTTCGGGCTGCTGCAGGTATCTTCAAGGCTATAG
>CAZFKK010000409.1:0-2883 GCA_964519735.1 uncultured Taibaiella sp. | reverse complement strand
GCCAAGCCCGCCCGCATTACTTACCGCTGATGCCAGCCGCCAGCCAGAAGCCCAAATCATTCCTGCTTGGACAAGAGGGAATGAAATATTTAAAAGTCTGGTTATGCGGTTGTCAAAAGATTCGTTATTATTGGTAAAGAACATTGTGAGGAATAATAAACCTGGTATTAAACCAGGAAACTGATATTAAGTATTAACTATTTGAAACCAGGATGATCCATTCGCGCTATTACCCAAGATCAATATCCGTATTGTCACCAATATTCAAACTTTGGCTCAGGCCATGAACGTAAGCATCGCTACCGATTATGGAAGATTTGAGCACAACTTCATCCAATTCTGCAAAGGATCCTATAATGCTGTTTCGAATAATGGAGGATTTGATCGTTGTATGTTCGCCTATACTAACAGACGGGCCGATAATTGAATGTTCAATGATGCAGCCTGAAGCAATATTCACCGGAGGAATAATTACGGTATCTTTAAATTGAGGTATCGTGTAGCCCGTTGTTTCACTCATCGCTTTCAATAAAATTGCATTGGTTTCAAGAAGGGTTTCTTTCTTCCCGCAATCGTACCAGTTATCTACTTTAAAGCCTTTAAAAGCAATCCCTTCTTCTATCATAGTTTGCAGGGCATTGGTCAGGTGGTATTCTCCATCAGCATCTGCCCTGTCGTGTAAATACGTATCCAAAGCTTTGAAAAGCGCTTCGGTTTCCCGGATCATATAAACGCCCACCATGGCCATATTGGATTTAGGAATGAGGGGTTTTTCTACTACTTTAAGTACATTATTATGGTCATCAATTTCTGCTACTCCAAAGCTACGGGGGTCATCTACTCTTCTCAGCCCTATTTGAGACAAGTTGCTCTCTAACACTGAATTAATATCGAAATCACAAATGGTATCTCCAAAAACAATAAGGATCTCATCGTTATTTACAGCTTCTTTGGCCAGCCATACCGCATGGCCAGTGCCCCTTCTGTCGTTTTGAGTAACAAATGTGCATTTGAGTTGCGGATAAGTTTTAGCAACGTAATCCTGTATTTTGTCACCTAAATAACCGATGATGAAAATAAATTCATTGATGTCCTTTTCCAGAAGATTATCGACAATTACACTTAAAATAGTCTTCCCAGCCATGGGCATCAAGGCTTTAGGCTGTGTGTAGGTATGTGGCCGCAACTTTGTACCCGCTCCGGCAACTGGAATAATCGCTTTCATAATAATAAAGTGTGAAAATACTATTTTTTAAGCGACCAGTAAAATAGCTTTCAGAGAAATAAAAATATAATAATCAAAAATCAAAAATAGGAGGGGGACCTTAAATGGTAAAATTCTGGTGATTTTCGGTATTTATGCCTCAATTAAGAAGGGAAAGAACTATTTACAAAGCCAGCCGGTAGAATCATTTGTAAAGAATATTACTTTGAGAGCACTAATAAGGCAGTTTGAACTTTTTTATTTTTAATACAAGGTTTGTTCACTCAAGGCCAATTGATTACTTTTGCAGCGTTCTAGTAGAAAATTACCCTTATGGCAATTGTAGATTTAGTTATGCCCAAAATGGGCGAAAGTATTATGGAGGCTACTATTTTAAAGTGGCATAAGCAACCAGGGGATTCGGTTAAAATGGATGAAACCGTACTGGAAATAGCTACAGATAAAGTAGATAGTGAAGTGCCTTCTACTGCAGCAGGTACTATTACTGAAATTTTGTTCAACGAGAATGATGTAGTTCCTGTTGGTACTGTCATCGCCCGCGTGGATGCAGCATTATCTGGTAATAGTACAGTAGCTCCAATACCGGAGGTATCAGTAGCTAAGCCTGAAGCTGTTGTTGTAGCAAGTAATCTTACGACAGCGACTACACAAATTGCTCCTACTCCATCTGGAAATCGTTTTTATTCTCCTTTGGTATTGAATATTGCGGCTAAAGAAGGTATAGGAATGGCGGAATTAGAAAGTATTCCCGGAACAGGTAATGAAGGTAGGGTAACTAAAAGAGATATCTTAAATTATGTTAATCATAGAGAAGAGAAATCTTTAAGCCAACCAGCAGTAACTGTACCTGAAGTAGCCCAACCTCTAACAACTCCATCATCTGCAACTCCGGCTGTAGCTCAATACGGAGGGAATGTGGAGATTATAGAAATGGATAGAATGCGAAAACTTATTGCGGATCATATGGTACGCAGTAAAGCAACCTCTCCACATGTCACAAGTTTCTCAGAAACGGATGTAACTAACCTGGTGAAATGGCGGGAAAAAAATAAAAAAGCATTTGAGAGTAAATATGGAGAAAAAATCACTTTTACCCCTATTTTTATTGAAGCCATTGTGAATTGTATCAAACGGTTCCCTACGATCAATGCGAGTGTGGATGGCAATAGAATTATCCTTAAAAGAGATATTAATATTGGTATGGCCACAGCGTTGCCAAGCGGCAATCTAATTGTCCCGGTTATCAAAAACGCCGATACCCGGAATCTTTTGGGACTTACTAAAGAAGTGAATGCTTTGGCAAACGCTGCACGTAGTAACAAATTAAAAGCGGATGATACACAAGGTGGAACTTTTACCCTAACTAATGTAGGGACTTTCGGAAGCTTGATGGGAACACCTATTATTAATCAACCTCAGGTGGCTATTTTGGCTGTTGGAAGTATCAAAAAGAGACCTATGGTGTTGGAAACTCAAGACGGTGATGTGATTGCTATTCGTCATATGATGTATTTATCCTTAAGTTATGATCACAGGATTGTAGATGGGTCTATAGGTGCCAGGTTTCTTACAGCAGTGGCTAATGAACTGGAAGCCTTTGACGTTAATCGGCCTATATGAATTATTTGTAAATAATATATAAAGAAACAGGCTGCTAA
>CAZFKK010000408.1:0-2914 GCA_964519735.1 uncultured Taibaiella sp. | reverse complement strand
CCAGGATTATTCCCCGTCACCAAATGTATTTGAAAAATGTTCGAAAGTATGTAAGGCAGACTCCACTACAGCCGATCTTTGTTCCTCTGTTGCCCCCTGGCTATTTAATACTTCTGTAAATACGGACCATTTGGCCGGTGTCTCTTCGCCGTAACCCGAGAAAAAAGATACCCCTTCCGTGATCCCGCCTTTCGCTAACATCTGGACGATGATCTTCCCTCCCATTATAGAACCTTCCATTACATACAAAGCGCCCAGGGCATGTAAATGATTTTTAATTTCAGGAACAGAAGCTTGAGGCAATTCATCGATAGTACCTCCCAAGGTTTCTATATCCTTTTTAATATGGGATGAATTCCTGCGCTCTTTATAATCAGGCAATAACTCCTCCGTAACAAAAGGCGCAATGGCTTTTTCTACATTATTAAAATAAGAATAAAAATACTTCAGCAATCGGGCATAATCTTCATTACTGCGGATCGCTTTAAGTTGCCGCACTACTTTCTTTTCAAGGTTTAAATGTGCTTCCTTAGACACTTCCTTTATCTGGGTACTTAACATGATCTATATATAAAATTAAAATACAACACCATTATTGATGCCTGCAAAGATAATCAGATAGAAAGAATAAAACAGTGAGATCAGGCATCCCACCGGTATCTATGCTTTCTTTTTATCAGGATTTAACATTCCGGTCACCAGGGCCAATAACTACAGATCAATATGGACACAGTGATGCCCACCAGATCGGCAAGCAGCATAGAGCCGATCGTGTACCTGGTATTCTTAATGCTCACAGCTCCAAAATAAACAGCGATAACATAAAATGTGGTATCTGAGCTTCCCTGGAAGACACAGCTCAATCTTCCCGCAAAAGAGTCCGGTCCAAATACCTTCATCGTATCGATCATCATTCCCCGCGCACCGCTGCCGCTCAATGGCTTAATCAATGCAGTAGGCATAGCATCCACTATGTTTGTATTCATATGTAATATAGCAAACAGGTATTTAAGGCCTTCTGTAAGAATATCAAAAACGCCACTTGTACGCAAAAGACTAATAGCCACTAACATACCTACAAGGTAAGGAATAATTTTTATTGCAGTTTCAAAACCTCCTTTGGCGCCGTCAACAAAGGCGTCAAACACATTAATCTTCTTATATAAAGCCCCGAAAACAATCACAAAGAAAATAAGCAGTATTAAACCATTGCTCAACATAGACGAAAAGCTTTCCATACCTTCTTTGCTAAGGCCATTAAGATACCAGATCATACCTGCGATAATTGCAGAAATGCCTCCTACCCAGGCCAGGATCACAGGTTGAAATAAATTGATCTTCTGACGCAACCCTACGATAAACATAGCTGCCATAGTAGCTGCAAATGTTGCGATCATACAGGGCAGAAAGATATCCGTTGGATTGACTGCTCCCATCTTAGCCCTTACCGCGATTATAGAAACAGGAATCAAGGTAAGCCCTGCAGCATGCAGGCACAAAAACATAATTTGTGCATTCGTCGCTCTTGATTTATCCGGGTTCAACTCATTAAGGCTCTCCATTGCTTTAAGCCCGAATGGCGTAGCAGCATTATCCAACCCCAGCATATTTGCCGAAAAGTTGAGCATCATATGCCCCATGGCCGGGTGGCCTTTGGGTACTTCAGGAAACAGGCGACCGAAAAAAGGGCCGATAATTCTTGACAATAACCTTATTCCGCCTGCCTCTTCCGCTATTTTCATCAGCCCCATAAACAATGCCATGATCCCTATCAATCCGAGGCATATATCCACCGCGGTCTTGCAGGTAGCTAATATACCATCGGCTCCCTGTTCCCTATAAGTAAGATACCTCCCGTCATCCAGCTTCATGATCCTTTCTTCTCCCGCTTTATAGCTGGTATTGCCTGCTAAGCTGCTGACCACATCTTCGGGAACGTCTGCAGCAGTATACACCCGGGTCAGTGTGGTATCACCAGCTTTGCCTACTACCATTTTATTAAAGATACCCTGCTGTTCTTTAATCGTCAGCACTTGAAAAGACGCTGCCAGAATAGCTACTATAATAAAAGCACTCCAGATTTTGCTTAAGGCCATATCAATAAGTCAGATAATTTGAAATCAGGCCGAAAGATAAATAAAACAACCATAAATAACGAAAAGAATTATCCCGGGAACCCGGCCGGCTATTGTTATTATTATAAATCCTGCTTTGAAGCCTATATTTTCTTATTTTTGGCAAAATTTAAATAACCGCATCTGAAAGATCAATGTTCCATTTCCTCCTTCGTACTATTCCCCGCCCCATACTCATCAAGTTAAGCCTGATTTTTCAAAAAATTGCCCCTTTGCTCTATGCAGGCAACCGCTATGAAGACCCGATCAATGGTTCCACCTACCGTAAATTTTTGCCCTATGGGTACAGCGGCAGGGCTAAAAGGGAAAATGTATTGAGCCCTGGTACCATGTCCTTAGAAAGGCACCGCCTGTTGTGGCTTTACCTTAAAAATAAAACGGACTTCTTTACAGCGCCCCATAAGGTATTGCATATTGCCCCCGAGCAATGTTTCTATAAAATATTCAGGGGAATGAAAAACCTGGATTATACTACCGGGGATTACAACTCACCGATCGCAGATATACATTTTGACCTGCACCAGGCTCCATTTGCCGACAATACTTTTGATGTTGTATTTTGTAATCATGTCCTGGAACATGTAGAAGATGCAGATCAATGCATGAAAGAATTATTCCGGATCATGAAACCGGGAGGATGGGGTATATTCCAGGTACCTATTGACGATACCAATCCGCGTACTTATGAAGATAAAAATATTACCGAACCGGCGGACAGGGAGCTACATTTCTGGCAAAAAGACCATCTACGCTTATTCGGTCTCGATTACAAAGACAAG
>CAZFKK010000407.1:0-2916 GCA_964519735.1 uncultured Taibaiella sp. | reverse complement strand
CGCATAGAGGTAACCCTGGATGATTCCTCCCATATGCTCCGGGGGAAGATCACGATAGATTATTTCAACAATTCACCCGACACCTTGCCCTTTCTTTACCTGCATTTATATCCCAATGCTTATCAAAACGACAGGACCGCCTATGCACTGCAGGCCGTTGAAAACAGGCAAACGGCACATTATTTCAGCAAAGAACAAAACCGGGGGTTCATTGACAGTCTTCAATTTACGGTTTTAAGACATCCACCCCTGTCGGGAGAGCTCTTCCCTGAAGAGCAGCGTTATGGAGCGGAGCCCATAGCCGGCCTGTTGGAGACGGAACATATCGATATTGTAAAAGTAGCCCTGAAAGCACCTTTGTTGCCCCATCAAAGTATCAGCCTGTCGACCCCCTTTCGCGTCAAAATTCCCGAAACCTTCTCCCGGCTAGGCCATAAGGGACAATCCTACCAGATTTCCCAGTGGTTTCCCAAGCCGGCAGTATATGACCGGCAGGGCTGGCATCCGATGCCTTACCTGGACCAGGGCGAATTTTACAGCGAATACGGCAGTTATGAGGTGTATATTACCCTGCCCCGTAATTATATAGTCATGGGTACGGGCAATATCCGGGAGACAACAGAGCAACAATGGATGGATAGTTTATCCCGCCTGGAATTGCCTTCAGATACCTTATATGCGCAGTATACGCCTCCCTCTTCAACGGAGACCAAGACCATTTCCTTTCATGAAGAAAATATTCATGATTTCGCCTGGTTTGCAGACAAACGATGGGTGCTGCGCCAGGACACGGCAACTATCCCCGAAACAGGGTCCGTAGTCACAGCGACCGTGGCTTATTATCCCTGGCATCAGAAAGGCTGGGCCAACAGCATTTCCTCTTTAAAAACTACCCTGACCGGATACAGTAAAAGAGTTGGCCCTTACCCTTATTCAACTATTAAAGCAGTGGAGGGATCTTTGCGTGCAGGCGGAGGCATGGAATATCCTACGGTAACCATAATTGCAGCCTCAAATGATCCCGCATTGGTGCACCAGGTGCTGATCCACGAAGCAGGCCATAACTGGTTCTATGGCATACTAGGGAGCAATGAGCGGCGCTATCCCTGGATGGACGAAGGAATCAATAGTTTTTATGAACAAAAGCTCGTTAAAGATACCGGAAAATTGAACCAGGTTCTGGGTGGCAGAGATGAAAACTATATGGCTTATGCCTTATTGTCCGCCACCCATGACCTGGTCGCGGCAGACCGGGAGTCCACCCTGTTTCCTTATATCAATTATGGGATAGATATTTATGGCAAATCCGCCTATTTCCTGGGCTGGCTGGAAGCCTACATGGGTCCCGACCGCTTTGAACAGGCCATGCAGGAATATTTTACTACCTGGAAATTCCGCCATCCGCAACCGGAAGATTTCGAAGCGATCTTCCGGAAACACAGCGACCGCAACCTCGATTGGTTTTTCCAGGAAGCCCTTACCAGCAATAAATCCGTGGATTTTGCTTTAAAATCTGTTCGAAAACAAGATCATTATGCTATAACCGTAAAAAATAAAACCGGACTTAAAGCCCCGGCACTCCTGGTGCTGGAACAGGATGGCAATGAAATAGCCTCAACCTGGACGGAACCGTTCCTGGGCAAAACAGTCGTCGAGCTGCCTCTAAAGGATAGTGGCAACACCATAAAGATCGCATCTGTCATCCCGGATTATAACACCCGGAACAATTTTAACCAGAAGGGACTAAGATTCAGGCCCTTACTGGGGTTAAACAGGAATGGCAAACAAACTACCTGGATAGCGCCGGCAATTGGTTATAATATCTATGACGGTTTCATGGCCGGTCTCCTCTTTCATAACCTCACGATCCCCCAAAATAAGTTCCAGTTCGCCCTGGCCCCACTTTATTCATTGGGTAGTAATACCCTTACGGGAACAGGAAAAATAGGCTATACCTTTTATAGGGATAAAGGTTGGTTACATGATCTCCAGCTCGATCTGGAAGGCAAAACATTTTCTTACCAGAAGAGCAACCTTAACCTGCCGGCCTACCTGTACAACCGCTTTATTAAATTAGCGCCCGAACTGACGCTAAACCTGCGCAAACCTTACCCGCGCAGTACCGTACAGCGCAGCCTGTCCTTAAAATCCTACTGGATCAGGGAAGAATCATTTGATTACCAGATGAATCCGGTAGATAGCCAGTATCGGCCGGAAAAGGGTCCCTACCAGGACAATTTTTATGGAAAGGTCACTTACCGTCATCAAAACAGGAAAACCTTCAACCCCTTCGGTTACACTGTGGAAGGCCAGATCGGCCAGCAGTTTGCCAAACTGAGCCTGGAAGCACACCTTAAAATTGACTATTTCCTAAAAGGCAAAGCATTCTATATCCGGGGCTACGCAGGTAAATTCTTTGCTATATCTCCTGATTATTTTGACACCTACCGTTACCAGCTGAGCCAGACCTATTCGGGCCGAAACGACTATCTTTATGACGAAACCTTCCTGGGGCGCAATGCACAAACAGGCTTGGGCGCGCAGCAGATCAGCATAAAAGAAGGTGGTTTTAAGGTCAACACCCTACAATATGCCAACCAGATCGGGTTGAGCAGTGACTGGCTATTTGCCCTTAATCTTAAATCAGATCTCCCTCTAGGCAAGCTTCCTTTGCGTATTTATGCGGATATCGGCACGTTCACCGGGGCCAGGCAAGAGAATCCCAGTGGCGCCGGCATTTTATACGCCGCCGGATTGGAACTTTACCTGGGCAATTACTGCTCCCTGTTCGTTCCCATTATTATGAGCAAGGATTACAAGGAATATAACCATTCCATGTATCCCAAAGACCGTTTTTTAAAAACCCTTTCCTTTAGTATCAACCTGAGTGCTGTAAATTGGTTTAAGTTGCCTCAA
>CAZFKK010000406.1:1426-2949 GCA_964519735.1 uncultured Taibaiella sp. | reverse complement strand
CAAAACATCATCAAACATTCCGGAGCTACCCAGGTTAAGATCCAATTTCACTCAGAAGGTACGCTCTTCAACATCACCATTACAGATAATGGCTTCGGCATTCCCCCGGAGCAATGGGGTACTAACAATGGCATTGGCCTGCATAACCTGCGCGACAGGATAAAATCCGTAAACGGAAAAATGGAAGTGGAAACCCAACCGGGTAAGGGAACTTCCGTATATTTGAATTTTCATCTTCAAAATTATAGGGCTACAAAACATGATGATTAAGTTGACAATAGCGGATGACCACCCTATGGTCATCACCGGCTTATTAAATATTCTACGCCCCTACCCTCACCTGGAGGTCATAGCGACCTACCTTACGGGAGCCGCCTTACTGGAAGGCTTGAAAGAACAGGTGCCGGATGTGTTGATCCTGGACCTGCACTTACCGGACACGACCGGCAACGAACTGGCCCGTATCCTTAAGCGTCAATACCCGCAGCTGCGCATCCTGGTCGTTACCAGCGTGGACAATCCTTATCACGTGCGGGATCTGCTGCAACATGGCTGCCTGGGGTACATCCTGAAAAGTGCGGCTCCTGAAACTGTAGTGGCCGCTATCGAGCAGGTGTACCAGGGTGAAGAATTCCTGGAACCCACCCTGCAACAACAAGTACTGGATTCCGTATTACACCCTGCCGCACATAAGAAGGCGCGCCATGTCCGCCTTACCAAAAGAGAGCAGGAAATACTGGGTATGTTATGCGATGGCCTGAATAATTATGAGATCGGGGATAAACTGTTTCTCAGCCATCGCACCATTGAGAACCACCGCATGTCCCTTTATCATAAATTTGATGTCAAAAATACGGCAACCCTGGTCAAAATGGCGTTGCAACTGGGCCTGATCAAATAAACCGGCGCCCTTACTCAACTATGCCGGATTCGTTGCTTGCTGCCCAACAAAACCGGCCTTATTTTGTTGCTTTTATGCATTTATCCCGATTTCTGCATCTTAACCTTGCAAATGCATCAGGTTCTTTACTTATCTTTAAAATAATATCCTCATGAAACAACCCTTGTTTTTTGTACTGCTGATCGCCGGCTTATTCTTTCATTTCTCCTTATCCGCAAAGCACCTGAAAATGGTCGTCAGGGAACATAAGGCCGCCTGTACGGGAGTAGCGCCTATGGAATGCCTGCTTGTACAATATCCGGACAGCAAGGACTGGGAACTTTTTTATGGCGGCATAGAGGGTTTTAACTACCAGGAAGGGACCCGGTACACGCTCCTGGTGAACCGGAAAAAAGCCCGAGACGTCCCCGCAGATGCCCCGGCTTATACCTATAAATTAAAAAAAATAATCCGTATGGATGCGGTAGTCAGCGCAACAACCCTGGACAGTACCCAATGGTTATTACAGTCGATTAAAGGGGAACCAACTACGGTTACCACTGCATTTATCCGGTTTGACCTTGATGCCCAACGCTGTTCCGGCAGTGGCGGCTGCAACCGGTTTTTCGGATCGGTCAAACAC
>CAZFKK010000406.1:0-1416 GCA_964519735.1 uncultured Taibaiella sp. | reverse complement strand
GCTTCGGCAATATCGGCGCCACCTTAATGGCCTGTATGGATGAAGCCACTACACGTACAGAGACCGCTTTCATTGTCGCGCTTAACGGCAAAACCTTAGACTATGAGCTTAAAGGAACGGAACTGATCTTGTATGAAAACAAAAAAGCCTTGCTGACTTTCAGGAAGGAGAAAGAGGCAACCCATGAAATACAGCCAACAGTAAATAAGAAACAGCAGGCCGCCCTCCCCGACCAAGGCGTTAAAGGAACTATATACTGGCTGGAAGGCAACCATATGCCCAGTATCGGCGGGCCCAATAAAAATGCCATAAAGAAAACCGTTCGCCGCGAGGTGGTCGTCTATGAACCTACTACCCCGGAACAAGCGACCACCCAAGATGGCATCTTTTATGGCCAGCCCCAAACCAAAAAGATCAGGTCCACCTGGTCGGATGATGAAGGCCGCTATGCCCTGGATCTGCCCGAAGGCACCTATTCCGTATTTGTGCTGGAAGAAGGTCATTTATATGCCAACCGATTTGATGGAGAAGGCATCATCAACCCGGTTAAAGTCGGCAAAAGCCAGGTCACAACACTGGATATCAGTATGAATTATAAAGCCGCTTATTAGTCAACAACGAACTTACCCAGGAAATCTATCCCCGTTGATGTACTCATTTTTAAAATTGAGTACATTGCCTTCATTTATAATATGTTTTCTTATAAGATGAATGAAACTCAAAGATCTATGGTGAATAACCGAATTTTTCCTGCATCAGAAAAACGGGAAATTTTTAACCTGTCCGAGTGAAGGCTTTGCACATTTAAATATTTTACTATTTTTGAATTCTAATCGCACCCCATTTTTTTATCGTTTAGGCCCATCAGCTTGTTTCGGAAGGCAACTATCGGCCCTGACCTCAGGAGTAAGAGCAAAAATCGGCAACTACAGCAACGGTTGAAGATGCGACATCGGATGAAAGGAAAATATCCACAAGGGCGCCCCAATAATTGGGAACGCTATTATTCACCGGCGTAACAAGGGTACCAGGCAACTGCTTAAACAGTTGCTGAAGACCTCAGGAGGAAAGATAAACCAATCCCTCTATACGCCATAAAAATAGTCAATCATGGATAATGAATGTTCGCAGATTTTACTTCAAATTCTCCGTAGTATCGAGCACTTTTTTAAAGAATGGGGCGGCAAAAGCAATCCCTGTGCCCACTGTCCTCATCGGCAAAAGCCGGCAGATGAGCAATGGATGGACCGGCACCAGGTGATGGCCTACCTGGGCATCAGTCGCAGCAATTATTACGAACGGAAAAGTGAGGGCACATTGGTGCCCGTTAAAGTCGGCAGCAAGGACCTATACCGCAAATCCGACCTCATTGCCGCATTGGAACGGAGCATCCGTAAAGGAAAAATCTGACAAGGA
>CAZFKK010000405.1:1377-2958 GCA_964519735.1 uncultured Taibaiella sp. | reverse complement strand
CTACCTTATGTGAACTTCACGTACGAAGCTCATATAGGGTTTAATTTTTAAGTTAGTTGAGGGCTGTCTTAAAAGTCGAAAAATTGAGTTTACTTTAGTAAAACATAATGCTCATTCGCAATAAAGCGAATGAGCATTATGTTTTTAAATGGCTATCTAAAAAACTACTTTTGAGACAGCCTCCTTATTCCACACTATCCATCATCACCACCTTTTTGCTACTGCTGATCCATTCCCGGATTACCTGGGTACTTTCCGCGATATATACATCCTTACTTAATGCTTTCAGCCATTCCTCATTTTTTGATTTGGATGAGGTATCAATATTGACCCGGGCAAGATCTGCTTTGAGATTCGTTACTTTCAGGGGCTTGCCGGCTTTATCTAATTCTTCTAATTTTTTGGAGATGGCCTCTGATTCCTTTTGTTTGGCCAGGTAATCCTCTTCTTTAAGAGGAACTACATAGTTATCTTGTTGCTTCTTTAACCGATCTGCAGTCCGTTGGATGATCTTATAGGTCTCATTGCCGGTGATCCTCTTCCTGCTATTGTTAATAATACTGGTTAGCGGTGGCGGAGCAGGCCATTTCGTATAAGATGCCGCAGCGATCTTATCCCAGGGCAGTGCAGAAGGATCTTTTCTTTCACCGATATTCTCTAACTGATCGTAGGCATCCGGCAACAGGATATCCGGTGTTACCCCCTTTAATTGGGTAGAGCCGCCGTTAATACGATAGAATTTCTGTACGGTTAACTTCAGCGACCCGATGCCATCATACTCCGCGCCACCCCCTTTAGCTTTATTGAACGCCCTGACAATCTGGTCTCTCATAGAATTGTTGACAAACTGATCCAGCGATACCAGTTTTTGTACGGTTCCTTTACCAAAGGTTTTGGATCCGATCACGACTGCCCGACCATAATCTTGCATGGCTGCGGCCAGTATTTCAGAGGCTGAAGCGCTGTTGCCATTGACCATAACGGCTAATGGACCCGTGTATAAAGGCGTTTTGTTATTGCTTTTTAAGGTAACCGTTTGATCTCCACCTGATCTTACCTGTACCACAGGGCCTTTGCCCATAAAGATACCGGCCATATCCACGACATCCGTTAAGGAACCCCCGCCGTTATTCCTGAGGTCCAATACAATGCCATCTACTTTCTCTTCCTGGAGTTTGATCACCTCGTTGGCGACATCGGTTCCGCTTCTGCGGCCGCCATTGGTGCCGCTGAAGTCAGCGTAGAACTCGGGTAAATAAATATACCCTATTTTCTTGCCCTGGTTTTCAAAGATGGCCGATTTGGCGAAAGTATCTTCAAGATCTACCTTCCCCCGTTTTAAGGCGATGACTTCTTTCGTGCCATCCGCATGTTTAACGGTAAGGCGTACTTCCGTGTCTTGAGGTCCCCTGATCAGTTTGACGACCTCGTCAATTTCAAAACCTTCTACTTCAACCGGGATCTGTTCTCCCTGTGCTACTTTTTCAATGACATCATCTACTTTCAGTTTTCCCTGTTTCCAGGACGGGCTTCCTGTAATGATGGAGGTTATTTTGATTTTACCATCTTCCTGTTGCTGTA
>CAZFKK010000405.1:0-1367 GCA_964519735.1 uncultured Taibaiella sp. | reverse complement strand
GTAAAGAGGCGCCTATACCAATGAAAGAGCCGGACATCATTTCATCAAATCTTTTCTTATCCGCCGGAGGCAGGTAATTGGTATGGGGGTCTTCGGTTCCCGTAATGCTATTGATATACAAAGAGAACCGGTCGTTGTCATTCAGCTTTTTCATGCGCTTAAAGAAGCGTTCCTGGATCTTTACCACACTTTCCCGCGCTTCTTTTTCCAGGGTAGCCAGGTCTTTGGCGGAGTAATGGGCAGAATCTTTGATTTTTTTATCCTGGGCTTCTTTCAGGTCTATGAATTTTGAAAGCACCCTGTATTTCAATTCCTTGTTCCAGCGTTCCTTTATTTCTTCCTGGTTTTTGGCAAAGGCCAGTTTCTTGCCATCGAGCTGGATGCTGTCTTTTGCGGTGAAGGAATAAGGGCGCTGTAATAATTCCTTGTAATACTGCTCCGCATCACCTAGTCTTTGGATGAACAGGGCATTCACCTTGTTGAAAAAATCAAGGGAATTATTTTTGATCTCATCATCTATCTGGTTGCGGTAGGGCGCTAATTCGTCGATGTCGGATTGAAGAAAGAATTTCTTTTGATAATCCAGGCCTTCGATTGTTTTATTGAAGACGCGCACCGAAAATGTATCATCAATGGGCCTTGAAGCATAATGTCCCTGCTGCAATATGCCTACTACAGTTTGTAATATAATATTGTTTTCTTCTTTGATATCCGGGCTTGAGTCATCGCTTCCCGCGTAGCGGAATGAAAAAAATACGGCCAGTACGGTGATGATAATGCCAGGTATCAGAATTTTGTTTCTCATGAATCGCAACATAATCTGTATAGAAAATTTGATTGTCTAATTAAACGTAAAAAGCAAATGTAAAGTATTTTTGAGTTAATAAATGACTAAGCTGCAAAATACCCCATAAGGGGTCAAACCCTTTACTGCTAAGGGTTTAACTCATCATTATAGAGATTATTTATGCCCGGATTTTCCCTCATAACTTAACATGGATTTAAGACCCGGTCTATTATGGGGCTTCAGGCGGGTAGGAATAGCTGTTTCAGGACTTGGTCCTGCGCCAGGCTCATTTCTTTGTTGAGTTGGAAACGCAGGTAATGGATCCTGTTGCTTCCGGCAATATCCAGGCCTTCATAATGGGTCTTAATCGTCAATTCAGGAGCGAGCGCCTCATCCGCATAGAGATGATCCTTATCGACCACCAGGTGCAGCTCATGTAATTGGATGACGGCCTTGGTGAAGTGGTATAAATCCGGGCTATCTGTTTTTAAATTGATCGTTCCCCCGGGGTATAATATTTGCTGGTACAACCGCAGGAAGCGGGGATGAGTCAGCCGTTTTTTCATGTGAGCCAGTCGCA
>CAZFKK010000404.1:0-2960 GCA_964519735.1 uncultured Taibaiella sp. | reverse complement strand
ATTGGCGAGGTACTTAAAGCCAACAAAAAAATTCGTTTTGCCCAGGTTGCTGAGACTGCATCCAAAATATGGTACCAGAAATACCTGAAAGAGATGGTAGCGACCAACCCGGCAAAAGCAATGATGATTACGGCACCTGTGCAGACAAGAATACTGATGGACCGGGTTACCGTTTTCCATTCCGTACGAGAGAGTGTGCTCCCTTCTGTTGCCTTGTCGGCTGCTGCCCGCCGGATCACCAGGCCGCGGGGCAGGTTTATTAAAAACATCAGGAAACACAGCACCAAAACCGATTTCCGCCCCGAAGCTATTATTGATCAACTGAGCAGCGGCGAAATTACAGTGGCACCTCCTAAGACTATTCCTCCGGCCTTACCATCGGCAACCGATCTCGGAAGTATCTTTCAGCCAACCGGTCTTCCGCCTTTTGCTATCGACCTGTTACGCCGTTATCCATGGCTGCCATTGGCTCTGTTGATTGTCGCCCTCCTTTTATTCTTATTTTTTATGGCTATGGGTGGCGGCTTTTTAATCACCCTGGGCCTTGTGCTGCTAGGGGTTATGGCTTATCTGTATCGCCTGGCTACAACATGGAGCAAAGCCATCAAAAGGGCTGATGCGATGATGCCGGAGCATCAGACACCGGAAACGGTAGATGAGCTACCTAAAAGTGCCGACTTTAAACCTATGCTTGCCGGCAGTACATTGAGGCCAACAACAGGCAGTGCTACCGATAGTGAAGAAGCGATACGGTTTAAACAAGGATTACGGGATAATTTTGAAGTCATACAGGCTACACGCAAAGAAGTACCCCCGCCGACCGTATATAAACCCATCGATATTCGTCGTGTTGCCGAACATGTCGTTGACAAATTGGATCCGGGCATCACCATTCCTGCATGGACCTGGCAGAACATTAAAATCCCGCAATGGATCCGGGAGCAGCTCACGACCGAATTTTTCACCGAGGCTATGGCTTATCCCCGGTTTGACCTGCCCATGTATAAACCACTTGCCGAAATATCGGCCGACCTGTTCCTGCCCAATATCAACCTGATTGAATACAACAGCATCACCTTGCTGGAAACCAACCAGGAGTTTATCGAATCCTATATGGTAGGGCTGAATCATGAATTCGCACGCGAACTATTGTGGCGCGAATATCCTACGGATCAGCGGGGTAGTTATTTCCGGCAGTTCTGGGATGTAAGTACGCTATTAAAAACCGATCAGGCAGCGCATAACGGCAAGACCGAAGAAGAAATCAGGGAAATGTACCGTGATATTCCAAAACTCCACCGTTGGTCGCGCAACAGCAAACTGGGGGAACATGACCACCGGCAAAAACCGGGTGAACCGGCGACCGAAGAAGTAGTGCTGGTCGTTAGAGGCGAGCTACTGAAAAAATACCCCAATTGCGTGGTATATGCGCACAAGGCAGTCTGGCAGAAAAAGGACACACCGCCTTTCGCCTTTGATAAAACCCAATCCAGGATGCTCTACCAGGAAAATGAAGGAGACAATCCTCATCCTTCCAATGATATTATACGCACACCCCTGTACAAAGCAGAGGTAAGCCCGGATATCACGTTCTTCGGTTTCAAGCTGGACGTGGAGGAAGCAAAGGGTGATAGCGACCCTGAAACACCCTCTATCGAAAATGCAGGATGGTTTTTTGTATTCAAAGAACGACCTGGCGAACCCAGGTTTGGCTTCGATGTTCCGAAAGCGGATGTGGATGCACAACCCAATCTTACCTGGAATGATGTTTCCTGGTCGGAGGTATTGCCCGGAAACGGCATTGTAGATGTTTTGAATACCCCGGCCCCGGTCGCACTTGCCGCAACGGCACCCGACAACGATTCGCCCTCTTTTCTTGCACAAAGAGAAGAGGATAAGAAAATTATCTGGAACACCAACGGCCACCAGGTAGATGCAGCCGATCTTGCTTATATCCTTTACCAGGTACCTGTATTAGTTGCGGTGCACGCCGCTGAAATGCTCCCCAAAACCACCTAATCAACAATCATGGCTGATTTCAACCAACAAAGAAATGCGCTGAACAACTCCCGTACCCTACAGGAGTCTGCCCGCTTGGAAAAACTGGGCGCGAGTGAACGGCTCAAATTATTGCAGCGCAAGAGAGCTGCGTTAGACCGCAAAAGTCATGCAGACAACAGCACCTACCTGGCGGAAGTGGCCGCTTTGGACGCGGCTATAGACGGGCTGAAAAGCGACCTGAACAAAAAGAAAGCCCAACTGGACCAGTTAAATATAGAGGCCGTTCAGTTATTTAAAGATTTTGAATTCCTTACAGATCCGAGAGTCCAATTATCGGAGCATTTTTCCAACAATACGCCCTTCCTGCTGTTCCCTACACGCCTGGAAACTCGTTTTAAAACCGTGACGGCTCCCCAAACCGGCCGGCAAATAAAACAACTCTGGGTGCGTATCTATCCGGATACCTGTATGGTCGATTCCTTTGACCCGCAACTGAGCGACCAGGAACTCCGTAATGCAGCAAGATTCTGGGCAGAGTATTATGCTGCCGGGGATGTTGTGGATGAAACCGATCCTAATGATATCGCCCTTAGCCGGCAGAAAGCAGCCTGGGCTTTCCTGGCTCATATAGAAGGGGCCGGCCGTGCAGCATGGATCACACAGGCAGCGGCAGCAAAACCGTTACCATCCTCCATCTTTCCTAAAAGAAATTCGGACCGAACCATTATACTCACCATTGCCACTGAAGATCCTTCTATCCTGGCCGACCAGACGATTATTTTTAACTTTTTTCGTTCGTTGTGGCGGGCAGGAAAAGACCAGGTACAAATCGACACGGTAAAAGCAACATTGCCTAACGCCGATGAGCTCATCGAAAAATATATACCTGTTAACTTTTATGAACCGCTACCTAATGGCATCAAAAGGGAAGAAGCAGATCTCCAGGTTGCCCTGGTCCT
>CAZFKK010000403.1:0-2988 GCA_964519735.1 uncultured Taibaiella sp. | reverse complement strand
GTGTGCAAACTGGATTCTGCCGGCAATTTCAAATGGGCCAAAGGCATGGGTGGCACGGGAAGCGACTATGCTTACGGGATCTCGGTGGACAGCATGGGCGCCGTGTACACCAGTGGAAGCATGGATAAGAACTTCAACATCAATCCCGATCCTAATAATCCCAACATCATCACTTCTACAGGCACCCGGGAAGTTTATGTGTCCAAACTGGATTCTAACGGAAATTATGTATGGGGGGTCAGCTATCCCTCAACAACGGCAAGCACATTTAGCTGGAGTCATGGTATAAGAACAGATAGATTCGGCAATGTCTTCGTCATAGGCTATTTCAGAGGTACCGTCGATTTTGATCCTGCAACGAATGCACAGTCTTTGATTACAGCGTCGCTAAATCACTATTTCGTCTCAAAATTAACCCACGAAGGCAAATTGGTATGGACAAAAACCGCACCAGGCAATTTCAACCCCAGGGGTATCGACGTGGATCATAAAGGGGCTCCCTATATTACCGGTTGGTATAACAGTAACGCCAATTTAAACCCGGGCGGTGGCTTGGCAGACACGTTTAATGTCACCTCCAAAGGCAGTAACGATCTGTTTATTCTTAGCCTGGATTCTGCCGGAACATTCATGTGGGGTAAAAGCATAGGAGGTATAGGTGCTGAATACGGTTATGCCATTTGCGTGGATAAAAACAGGTCCGTATATGGGATCGGTTATTTTGGCAACGACATGAACGTGGATACCTCTCTTCCTGATGCTAACTTTAAGTATTTTGGAAGCCAGGATATTTATGTATTGAAAATCAACCAGCCTTGCCTGGACACCAGCACCAGGGTGATGGATATTGAATTATGTGAAGACAGTTATGAATACAATGAAGTAATTCATGAAGAAAGCGGCACCTATACGTACAACTTTGTGAGCGCAGAAGGCTGTGATAGTACGATTATATTGAACCTGGTGATTAAAGGGGCGCTGGAAAGCCCGATCATCAATGTGGATGAATTTACCTTAGGCACGGCAACTGAATTTGCCACCTATCAATGGTACTTCAACGACAACATCATGACCGGCGAGACAACCAGGTATATTACGGTGGCGGAAAATGGAGATTATAAGGTAGCGGTATCTAATGGCAAAGGATGTTCGGACACTTCGGACAACTACAAAGTGACCAATGTTACGGGCATATCGGAAAACTCCGGCAAGGCGCCCATGATCACCATATATCCTAATCCGATGAAAAATATCGTTTACATTAACACTACGGAAAAAGTTAACCTTAGCCTGTACAGTATTGATGGTAAATTAGTGCAAAAAATCACGGATGCCAAAGAAGTGGATGTGAAGGGATTAGCTGACGGCTTATATTTCTTTCAGTTCTATAACAAAGACAATCAATTGATCCAAACGGAAAAACTGGTGAAACAAGGGCAATACTAGCGGCAAACGATAACTATTGCAAGGATTACGGCCTGCTCTCTTTTCAATACGGAGAGCAGGCTTTTTGTTGGCAGCAGGGGGGCACGGTCGGTCTTCTTCCGTACAACACAATTCCGCTAACATCGGAGGTAATATTCATAAGACCTGCAAATCTTTGCCGAATTCCTTAAATTTGTCAGGTGATCAGAATTTTTGCGTGGATCAGTTGCATCATTTCAGGAGGATCATTACGTTTATATAAATTATTTTTCCATTAAAAAACCAATTTCTAAGATGAAGAAGACCACTATGCTGTCGGTAATGTCCTTATTGCTTTTTGCTTGTAATAAAAAGGAGGACCCCATCCCCGAAAGCAAAGATATTTTAACAGGGAGGGTATATGAGCACTTTATCACGAAACATGCCAATAATAATAAAGACGTTCATACCTGCCTGTTCTTCCTGAAAGGAGGCAAAGTAGAAAAATACCGTACAGAAAACAAAGAAAAAATGGAGGGATCTTCCGACACCCTGCTTTATACACTGGAGGGGGATCGGATACAGTTGAATCTTAAATTGGGAGGCGGCGAATCGACAGGTAAAATAGGGGATAAAAAAATAGTATTCACCAACAATACTTCAGGAGCAGTGCTGGAATACGATCAGATCAAGTAAAAAATCCTGCGGGAGGTCAACCGGGTATATAAGGCCTGATTTTATCCTTTTCCATTAAGAAACTTTTAATTCATGTTGTTTAAAATACAGAAAAACCCCAAAGGCAGCCTGGTTTACCTGGTGAATGAAGTAAGCCAACTCAAAAACATTACCCTTTCTGCAGAGGAACGCAGTTATATTGAAAAACAATTCAAACAGGAGCAATATATCGCCACCATCAACCGGTATGAATCCGAACTCTACCTGGTCTTCCTGAAGGATAAAAACGAAACTTATAAAACAGCGGAAGGCATACGCAAGCAAGGCGCATCCCTCCAAGGCCTGTTAAAGAAACAGAAAACAAAAGAAATCACCATTTGCAGTGTCGCTAGCCTACCCTTTGCGGCCTACTGGCTGGCAGAAGGCCTTACCCTGGCCAGCTACCAGTTCCTGAAATACAAATCAGATGCCCGGAAAAAGACGTTTAGCCTGACGGATATCCATTTTGACAAACAAAGCATTACGGTAAAGGACCTCAAACAATTACAAGCGGTCACTGAAGCTGCCTACCTGGTACGGGACCTGGTGAATGAACCCCTGCAATACCTCACGGCAGAACAACTGTCCAAAGAAATCAGTACGATTGGTAAGAATGCCGGTTTCCGGGTTAGTGTATTGGGCAAGGCAAAAATAGAGCAACTCAATATGGGCGGATTGCTGGCGGTAAACCGCGGCAGCCTGCTGCCGCCTACCTTCACCATTATGGAGCATCGCCCGGCCAAAGCGATCAACAAGAATCCTATTGTGCTGGTCGGCAAAGGCATTGTTTATGATACCGGTGGCTTAAGCCTGAAGCCTACGCCTAACTCCATGGACCGGATGAAGAGCGATATGAGTGGTGCAGCATTG
>CAZFKK010000402.1:0-2999 GCA_964519735.1 uncultured Taibaiella sp. | reverse complement strand
TTTTCCTGTTGCCGATCAATTGGTCCAGCTTTTGTATATTACGTTGTGTGATATCCTTAAAAACATTAGTCCTGAATTTTTCGTAATCAATACCCATGGGAAACGCATCAACAGACACCGTATGATGGTTAGTGATGATTTCATTGCCATTAGATTGCAGGTTAAGCAGACGTGTGGCAGCACTCATGAAATGTCGGACGTCATCATAAGTATGAAACCCGATAAGATCGGCTCCTAACATGCCTTCCAGCAACTTTTCCCGCCAGGGTATCATCCGGAACACCTCATAAGAAGGGAAGGGGATATGCTGGAAAAAGCCGATACGGCTATCCGGAAGTTGCTTCCGCAGGAGTTGAGGCAGGAGCAACAGGTGATAATCCTGGATCCATATTTTGTCGCCGGGACTGGCAATAGACAAGATAGCAGCTGCAAATTTTTTGTTCACCTGTTGGTAATATTCCCACGCTTTGGGAGCATACCGGGCATAGGAAGGAAAATAATGAAATAAAGGCCATAGTGTTTCATTCGAAAAACCATCATAAAACTGGCTGATCTCTTCCTCATTGAGATCAACCGGAAACAGGTTTTGTTCTTTAAGGGCTGCTGAAATGTCCTCCCACATGAGCTCATTGCTTACAGGAGCTCCGGGCCAGCCCACCCACACGCTGTTCCCGTCTTTAAAGACACTCTTGAGGCCGGTAGCCAAACCTCCCTCGCTGGTTTGGAAATGCCATTGATCCTCCTTTATCTTTAATTTTACCGGTAATCTGTTGGATACGATGATGAGTTTGTTTTCCTTCATTTTAAAACAACAGAATAAGAGGAGGATTGTTGGCGGGGAATTATATGGAGCAACCGGGCATTACGTGAATACAATACCTGCTGTTATCATGCCATGTATTTGCTGCCTGATCTCAATGGCTTTGCATTTGATAATTATTGACATGCAAAAGCTAAATATTTCGTTAAAGTCGAGGTGATAATGATTACCCACTAAATTCACCTACAAGGTGAATTCGTTGATGAGGTCCTTCATATGTGGAAATTCTTCGGTGAGGGATGCTCTTTGTGCCAGTTCAAAATCAGCGAAATCAAAACCGGGAGCAACAGTACAACTAACCAGTGCATAACCAAAAGCATTTTTTACCCGGGCGGCAAACCAGGTATGTGCCGGAATAACAGCCTGGGGTACTTCTCCTTGTTCTAAATGATTGCCTAATATAATAATAGTCAGTTGACCATTTTCCAATACAAGTATTTCCAGGGCCGTTCCCTGGTGGAAAAACCATAACTCGTCCGATTGAATACGATGAAAATGAGATTTGTCCTCATTTTCCAACAGGTAATAAATTGCTGTGCTTATATTCCTGCGTTCAGATCCGTTCGGGGATAAGGTTTGAGGACATCTATAGGTCTCTCTGTAATAGCCTCCTTCCGGATGGGGCTGAAGTTGCAAGGCTTCAATTAAAGAAGGTACATTCATCATTTCTTAGGGATTTAAATATAGATTCCTGACATAAGGTTTTCTCCTGCAAAGGAAAACAAACTTTATTATTCCTGCAAGCCAGCAGTTGTTTCCGTTTGCCTGAAATAAGTAAAATAGTATCATCAGGGGATAGCGATGTCATAAAGCCGGCAATTATGATGATAGCCAGTTGTCCCGAATTTTCTTAGCACTCATTTCTCCCTACGATTGCAAGGTTCCGGTTATAGACATGCGGTTATAAATATAAAGATTTAGTGTGCCTGTTTATAGCCTGATATTGGGTAAAACGAATAGCGCGTCCCCGAAAAAATAGGGTATATTTACAATATATCCCGTTTTAATACTAAAATTTATATCTTATGATACCTATATTCAGTGATGCCAGCCTGGAAATGCAAGATGGTTCCAACCATGAGCCTGCAGAATTTCTTGAATTTGTAGCCGAACTTATTCATGGAAACAAGGTAGAGAGAAACGACCCTGCCTTGGAAATACTGAAAGCAATCCATGAGAAGGAAGAGACGGACTTCCTCTCATATGAGGACTTGAAAGCGGTAAATGACTATATTTTAAGAAATTACGGCGACCGGCCCAAGAATGAGTATGGTGCGTTGGTTGCCTGGAATGAATTATTGTAAGATCACCGAATAAATAGAAGTATAGGTGTAGGGTACCGGTTAACATACTTTGATTGAAGATCGGGGAGGTTGACCGGGGGCAGATCAATAAAAATACCCGGGGGAAAGAACAAAATGAGGATTGGATTGTTACTAAAACAAAACAATATTTTTCATCTGTTTAAACACCGAATTATGGCTATTGTAAAAGTAATTGAAGTAATTGCCTCCTCCACAACAGGATTTGAAGATGCCGTCAAGAACGCAGTCAAAGAGGTTTCATTATCTATAAAGAATATTGATTCCGTTTATGTTAAAGATCTGAAAGTCCATGTCAAAGATGGGGAGATTATTTCTTACGGGGCGATTTGCAAAGTCTCTTTCCGGGTAGATAATGCTTTGAAATCATAACTTTAGGTATTGCTGGGAAAAGGAGCAATAGATCAGGATGACAACAAAGAAGGGCGTATGCCCTTCTTTGTTGCCTTATCATTCAGGCAATAGCCTTACTTTTACTTTTTCAAAATGCTGGAAGCTATGATGAGTAATAATGATATTCTTAAAAAATTAAGGGTAGCACTATCCCTGCGCAATGATGATATCATTGAAATATTGAAACTTGTTGATTTTGAGATCAGCAAAGGTGCATTAGGAGACATTTTCAGAAATTCGGAACATCCGGGATATGTAGAAGCAGGTGACCAGATCCTGCGCAATTTCCTGAATGGGCTCATTATTTATAAACGGGGGGCAATGCCCTCAACGGATCAATTGTCTCCCAGGATATAACGTAGAGCTCCTTGTGCAGGAAATGCCGATATACTCCTTTTCCGTATTATCCATTGAAGGAAAGATCATCAGGAAAGAGACAAAAGTAGTATCCGGCATTTCGGTGG
>CAZFKK010000401.1:0-3004 GCA_964519735.1 uncultured Taibaiella sp. | reverse complement strand
CGCTATTTCTTTATCCTTTTGAAAAATGCGATACTTTATTTCTAAAGTATTGATTTCCTTTAATGTATTCACATTTAGCGTTTTTTTGTACAAGTCGATGTGTTTCGAAAGAAAGTCGTAAGCTCTGTGTTGATCTCCACTTGCGTGGTACAATTTAGACAATCTTTGATAAAGATCGGCGACCCCTCCTTTAGCGCCCATTTCGTAGGCATAACGCAATGCGTTGTTATAGGCTTTTTCTGCGCCTTTGTAATCCTTAATCATAAGATAAGCGTCGCCTAATGTAGTGATCAAACCTACGTTTTTGTATAGCGGGTTTGTTGATTCAAATCCGGATGGAGATTTTTCAGTAAGGTAACTAATGGCTTTTTTCGGATCATTTTTTAAGATATAAACATAGGCCAATTGCGTAATAGCCACTGTCCATATGTCCATGGATTCTTTGGATTGTGGCTTTTGAACGGCATCAAGTGCCTCTTGGTAATACTTTATAGCTTGGTCAAAATTAAGTTTTTCTCTTTTCTTATTGCCCAATGAAATGGCTGAAACAGCCAGGCCGCTTTTAAATTGTTTTTGCTTTGCAATATTGTAGGCGCGGGCTACATAATATTCTGACTTGGCGGTATCCCCCAATTCATAGAAAACAACTCCCATATTTGATAACGTTCGGCATTGCATCAGGAAATTTTCTTCTTTTTTTCCCTGTTGAGCTATGCTGAGAGCATACAGGTAGTAGGCCAGCGCCTTATCGTAGTTACTCAAATACATATGGGCAACGCCTATGTTGTTGTAATGTACTGAGAACACCTGAATCGCTTTGGGTGTATTTTTCCATAAGTGAAGAAAAGGCTCAAAGAGATTATATAGTTTTATAAATTCCACAAAACTGCCTTGCCCCAACAGGGAATCACCTAGTGCAAATAATCGAGACCTGACGCTATCTTTATCCACATTTAATTGCCAGTTATGGATATAGGTATTTTTGAAATGAGATGAAATGCTGGTATCTCTGAGAGAGAGTGGGGCCGCAAACTTCGTGTTTTCTGGCATCGTTTGCCCAAAAGAAGGGTAGCATATATGCAATAGAATAGAAATGCATCCTATGTGGACTTTTAAAAAAAGCTCATAGACTCATAATTTAGTTGGTGGAAGGAAAACGGAGCGTGCGCAAATAATGCATTATCCATAATGCCCAAATCTATCTATAAAATTGCGTATAATCTTTCAATTTTTTATGCATCTATAAAAAAATGAGTATTTATGGCTATAAACTATCAGAACACACCTGATACTTTTGTGCTGTCAGTAAAAAATGATGGTGGCCACCCTCAACGTAATTATTGAGATCATACGTAGATCAAACACAACCTTATTTTTAATTCTTCAATTATCAAGTAATGAAAGGTTTAAGTTTTACATTTGTTTTAGCGATTCTGTTGTTTTCCTTTCGGGCGAAATGTCAAGTTCCTGAGAAAAAGTCTATGGCCTTGTTCCATAAATCCACCGCAACCTGGTGCCCTCCTTGTGGACAATGGGGCTGGGATTTGTTAGAGGAAATCATAGGGAATCCTAAATTTCACGGTAAGGGCGTTTTTTTTGCGCTCTATGCGTCGAATACCTCTAATTTTTATGACAGCGTTGCGAGCGCCTTTTACAGGAATTTTTCGATTCCTTCCGAACTGCCCAGTTTCGGGGTCAATGGTGTTGCTTTAACTACTAATAGCAAGTATTATATCCTAAATGAGATAGAGACAAAAGCTGCTAAAAATCCTATTGCCAGTTCAGCAAGTACCTCATTTATTACAGAAGATGAAGTGACCGTTAACTGTAAAGTCAAATTTTGGGAAGATGCCAGCGGTGATTATTACGTTAGTGCTTATCTCATAGAAAATGGTGCTTTAAGTTATCAAGAAGGGCAATCAGGGATAGTGCCTCATAGGGGTGTTTTGCGTAGCTCCTTGTCGGAATCTTATTTTGGTGTTCCCGTTGCTAACGGATCTATAGTCGCCGGATCAACAATGGATCATACTTTTCGTTTTCCCATAGATGCTTCAGGCTGGGATAAATCCAAGCTTAAGGTCTATACTATTTTGTGGCAAAAAGTTGGAGATAAATATGTATTCGTGAATATAGCAGAAGATAGTAAAGCCACTAATATCCCTTCTACTTCCGGGATAGGAATAGGTACCTATACACTATATCCTAATCCCAGTACCCATTTCACCAATTTGTCCTTCCATTCATCGGTTTCCGGAAAAGGTGTATTGATGATAGCCGATTTGTTGGGTAGGCCCCTTTTGAATCAGCCTGTGGAAGTACAAATGGGGCAAAATAGCATTTCTTTTGCTACTCAACATTTGCCAGCTAGGATGTACCAGGTTAGATTAATCACTCAGAATGGCCAATGGACTTCTAAACTTTTAGTAAAATAATTTCCAAATACGAATCACCACTCAAGTACTGTTCAGGTTTACCACTTGAAAAGCGATTCTTGAGTGAATTTTATTAATTTTATTATATATATATGAGGCAAATAAACGTTGAATTTGTTCGATATGTTTTGTGGGTAATCTTTATCCTTTTTTGGAATAACACTTATGCTCAAAGTGTTTCCTTCGACTGGGTGAAAGGAATAGGGGAGGTGTCTCCGGGCAACAAACAAGAAGGTACGCAGGTTGCCACAGATGGTCAGGGTAATGTCTATATCAGTGGATATTTTCAGGGGAAGGTTGATTTTGATTCAGGTGTGGACACTTTTTATATGACGGCAACTCCTTCGAGAATGGATCTTTTCATTTGCAAAATCGATGGCCAAGGCAATTTTTTATGGGCCCGTCAGATATCAGGTACAGATCAAAGTAATGATTACATTGGCCAAATGAAGGTAGATATAGAGGGAAATGTATTCTTCAATGGCAGTTTCGAGAAGACTGTAGATTTTGATCCCGGACCGGGTGTGTTTAATCTGATTGCAAATCGTAGTAATATGTTTATTGTCAAATTG
>CAZFKK010000400.1:650-3005 GCA_964519735.1 uncultured Taibaiella sp. | reverse complement strand
ATCTGGTAGCTTTTTATACGAAGGGAGTAATTATAGCCTGCAGTAAATATGGTTTTGGGAATATACATTCCCGAAGGTTTGATGTAGAAAAAAGGTACCATAAACCGGGGCACATACAGTTGCGACTCCAGTCCCAGGTTATAAGAGTTGGGGCGTTGGGTCTGCCCTCCGTATTGGGCTTCAAAACCACCTGTTAACTTAATGATAAACTGCTCAGCCCCCTTGAAAAAATTCCGGTTACGCCAGCTAATGCTACCTCTTATCCCTCCCCTGCTATCATTTTGTGAAAACCCGCTCAGGTCTATATTGAAAGATTTCCTGGGGTAAGGAGTAAGCAGATAGGTAAGGTTAAGTTTATTGTTTCCCGTGTCCCTGGTGGGCGTAAATTCGTTCTTTACAAATTTAAAAGCATTCAGGGATACGAGGCGATTCAGGGCCAGGTTCTGATTGCGCAGGCTATATATATCTCCAGGTTTGAATTTCATGGACTGGCTAAATACTGATGGGCGGAAAAGCTTTTGCCGGTCTATAAGTCGGAATGTTCCATAGTCCAGGGTGTCCACTTTGCGAGTCGTCCTTCTTAAGGAATCCGGTGTGGTACTCCTGTTATTCCTGTTATTCAGGCTATAATTTGCCAGGATGAGCACCTGGTTAATCGTGTATTGATTGTAGGCATTCTGGGGCATCCCATCCTCTTTTAGTTTTAAGGTCAGATCCACCCTATGGTCGCCAACACCAGTATCTGCTTCTACAAACAAGTAATCAGCATTAAAATAATAGTAACCTTTATTTTTCAGCCCGAGGTCTATACGATCCCGTTCTCCTTTGATAGTTTCCAGGTTATAAGGCTCACCCGGCTTTAACAGGCTATTGCCCGCAGCAGTACTTATATCCCGGATCAGTCTAGAGGTATCCTCATCTTTTGGAAAAACAACCTGCCTGATCTTATATTGTGCTCCGGTATGTACTTCGAAGTAAGCCTTGGTCTTTTGGTCTTTTGTTTCCTTTGTTCCCTGGGCATCCGCATTAAAATAACCTCTGTTTTGAAGGTAATTGATCATTAATTTAGTATTCTGACTGATATTCAATTCGGACCCCAGCACAGGCGGCTCCCCGACTTTGTTGCGTAGCCAGTGGCGAATACCATATTCCCTTTTCGGTTCCCCAGCCAGGTTATAGACGGTTAATTTTAACCTCATGGTCAGAAAGGTGCGGTTGGGCTTGGGCCTTACAATATCAGAAAGTTCCGATTCCAAAGCCTTTCGCTCTGCCTTGGTGGCTATCGTATCCGAGACCTTAACTTTATTGCCGATATAAAGTGATTCCTTGTCCGAAAGGTAACGGGTATTACTGCAGGAACTTGCCCCGAGTACCACCAGGAATAGAAAAATGATAATAAAGTAGCCGTTATGCTTAGCCATTAGTTATTTACAAAAAATACGATAAGTACTCGCCAATAATACAGTTTCCGGATATTGTTGTCTTTAAAATGATCCACGCTGTACCTTAACCTTCTTTCTCCTTCAGTGCTTCCGCTATTCGTCTCGCCCTCATTTTTTCCATATATTTTTCTCTGTTGATAAATATATACTTGAAGCGATTATACTCCAATGTTATCCTGAACGTCACACCGGTTTCTATTACATAACCATCAATCACATTCTGCAATTCATTCTTACGATAGGCCCGGACCATATATTTCCCATCCGGTGTAATTTGATAGTCTGCCGAAAGGTTGCCCGGAACAAGGCTGCTCTGCTGTGTCTGGGCCCTTTGGCCTTCCAGTTGAAAGTCGTTGCCTACCGTTATGGTCAGCCTGTCGTCCAGTAAACGTTTGGAGGCGGAAACACTCAGGTCTGTACGATTGGATTTTTCCCCGGTTGTATAGTCTTCACTTGAACTCAGGTCCAGGTTGAGTTCAAAGCCCTGGATAAATTGATCTGCCAATTGATTTAACTGGCTGCTCAGGAAGCGGCTGGCACTTTGACGGGCCGCATATTCTACACCAACAGAGGAACCGGAAGAAAAAGGATCTTCCCCTATAAATCTGTTTAATATAAGTACAGCAAAAACCTGTTTGTTGGTTTCAGAGGGATTATTACGCATTTCCACCAGCTTACGTTGTATCATTGTCACTACATCACTGGTTGCCCCGCCTGCCTTTTCTTCTTCCAGCACAATATCAAAAGAAGTCTCAGGTTGTAATACTTTACCTTTCAATTTTAAAACAACATCAAAAGGGAGGCGCTGTTTGTAAAATACAAGTTGCTCCGGATCGACTTGTTTGTCCACAAGATCATAAGGGGCAATATTAGCGGTATAGATCGCAGTAATATCAACTTCTGCATCCAGTGG
>CAZFKK010000400.1:0-640 GCA_964519735.1 uncultured Taibaiella sp. | reverse complement strand
TTGTAGTTCAGTTCATAATACCCGTCATTCAGTTCATACGTACCGGTAAGGCCGACCCTGCCATCCGGACCAATAAAGGTATTGAGAGAGGCCAGCCCCTTCACCTGCAGGTTATCGCCGGTGAGCGGATCAATGACTACATTAAAAGTAGCTCCCTTTTCTACTTCAACATTCACATTCATTTGTGTAGAACCCGAAAATCTCACCCCTCTTTTTTGGGTTATGCTATCCGCCTCACTCGCCCAGGCGCTGTCCCTGCTGTCTGTAAACACTACGATACCCTCCGTTTCCTGCATACCGGGACCCTCATCCAGTAAGGCATAAGACAGATTGGTACTGTCATGCACTGTAATATTACCGTCAATTTTAGGTGCTGTAGCCAAGCCCCTTATATTAAGGTCAGTAGAAACAACCAAGTCTCCATAAAAAAGTTCATTATCTTTCTGAGTGGAATGGGCCGCTTGCCATTTGCTGGCTTTGACGCTCAGATCCAGGAAGTAACGGGTAAAATCACGGGAGCGTACCGAACCATCAATAGTTGCCTTTTGGTTATTTCTATCCAGTATGGTAAAATTGTCGAGCAGTATTCCTCTATCGGTAAAATTAATTTTTTCACATGGGAAGGTAAAAGGCGTATTTA
>CAZFKK010000399.1:0-3008 GCA_964519735.1 uncultured Taibaiella sp. | reverse complement strand
TGGCTATTACGACTTCTTTACTGATATTAAATGTAAGAAAATATTTAAGCCTACCAAAGACAGAGAAAGGACTTCTTTCGAAGCATTGGCTGGGAAATACTATACAATTGAATCTACTTTTGATCATTATAAGAAAGAGGAGGAATTGTTACAGTATAGGGTGTTAGAAATTAAAGAGAGGGAGAGTGGGCAAGTATTATATTATAAATTTAGCGGAAGCGGAAATCAGTTCCCATTTTTAGTAACGGGATACTATCAAAAGCTAAAAGATAAATACCTGGGACATAAGTTCATCTTAAGGAAAATATCATCTTATCGGCATAACAACGTAGACCTGAATACGGGTAAAAGTTATAATCAAGAGAAAGTTAAGCCAGCAGATTTTTGGACTTGCAAGAATATTTCTATCGAAGACCAAGACTTTGAATTGATAGTTGTTTTCGAAAATCCGTCAGGGATAACCCTTGGGGTGCCAGTAGCGTATTTTAACTCTAGTTATTTCTCGGATGACATTATTGAGGAAAGCAAAGCAAAGGAATTGATTCATGATTATGGGGAGTCTGTATTTAACAAATTGATAGACGGGCAAGTGATAATAGGGATGACAAAAGATATGTGCCTGTTATCGTGGGGCAAGCCTGAAAAGATTAATAGAACAACAACAGGATCAATAGACAACGAACAATGGGTGTATGGCAGTGGCAACTACTTATATTTTGAAGGAAACGTACTAAAGGCAGTTCAAAATTAAATGCCCCATCCAAAAAACAATCTATGGAACTAAAAGATTATATCAAAGAAGCTCTTAAGGAAATCATGCGGGGCGTTTCCGAGGCACAGGACGACCTTAAGGGCTCTGACCTTGGCATTGTTAATCCTATGGTTGACATCAATATGAGAACTGGCGGTAGCCGAAAGAGTGGTGGAGACCCACCTTTGAGAGTTATGGTGCAGACAGTAGAAATATCAGCAGTTGTTACTTTGGAAGAAAGACAATCTGACGGAACTAAAGTCGGATTTAACGTTTCGATGTTTGGGGCAAGCAGGGAAAATAAAGGTGGCGAATCAAACAGCACTGTTGTGAACGCCATTAAGTTTTCTGTGCCAGTGGCTTTTCGGCCTAATCCTGAGTAAGCTCTTTTACAAAGTAATCGTAAGCTTCTTCTATTGTTCGGCCCGCATGCAAATTTGTGGTTCCCAGGGTAGATAAAACAAGGCTTTTTACCTGTTGCACACCTGTCTTAGGCGCACAACTATCAGCGATGCGTAGGGCCTGTATATAAGTATCTGCAAGCTCGGATAAAGGTTTCCCTGTTGTGGAATGCAAATAGGTAAGTAAGGCCGCAATATCAGTGTTAGGTGTAATCATGACTAAGGTATTAAAGTATAAGCAAAGATAAGATTTTTAATAATGCCCCACCCAGATCAAACATACATAACCCTACGATACTTCAAAGCCCTTGACCTGCTAATAAAGCAAGGGGCGTACAAAAGCAATTACGCTTTTTGCAAGGAATATGGTTTTAACCGGGGGGCGATGCATAATGTCTATAACGATCCTTACAAAAGGCGTATGGAAGTGACCTGGATAGCCCCATTAGTAGAGCATCATAATTTCAATGCAAACTGGCTATTTACGGGTAAGGGGGATATGTTTTTTAAAACTTCCTGAGCGCCGCAGTGGCATCCTTTAATTGATCGTCTTCAAATCCCGCCAGGTAGTTTTGCGTAGTTGCTAGTGAACTATGTCCCAGGGCCTGGCTGATCATCGCCACCGGCGCTCCGCTGTTTTTCAGGATCGTCGCAAAAGAATGCCGGGCATAGTATGTCGTTACCGGCTTGTCTATCTCTAACGCTTTCGCTATTTTTTTCATATTTTCGTTAATGACATGAACCAAAAGGTGAACATTTGTAAGGACCTCGGTAGCGGTCATTTTTTCATCCAGGCATTTAAATATGTAATGCCCCTTTTTATCACCCCATTTGTTGATAACCGTTTGCATTTCCGGCTGCATGATTATTGTGATCGGTTCTACTTTCTTTTTTGTCCGTTTTGTCTTTTCCCGGACAAATGTCAGCTTGCTTCCTTTAATATCGGACCACCGCAGCAGACAAAAATCCTTTACATTGATTCCATTAGCCAGGTACAAAAACATCCAATAGTCGCGGGCCATATCCATGCTACTGGCTTTCTTGCATTCGTGCCGGTATATTTTCCCAATCTCTTCCAGCGTTAGCGCTTTCTTTTTGTTGACAGATGTAGGTATTTCGTATTTTTTGTTCTTAGCTAATCCAAACGGGTAATTCTCGCGCTTAAATTCGCCTTCCGCTATAAGATAGTTTAGTAAAGCCCGCAAGCTTCTGCAGTACATGCCGATTGTTGTGTAGCTCCGCTTATCTTTCAACATGGATTTTTCGTAAGCTTCCAGGACCTTTGGGGTGATATCAGCAGTCCTTAGCTGGGCATTGAATTTAAAAAACGACGTTTTCGCATCCTTGTAGGAATTGATTGTTCCCGGCCGGTCCTTATCAATCGAGTTTATAAAATTATCGAATGCGTTTGAAAGCAAAACAAATGACTTGCTATTTTGCTGAAAGTAAAGTTTTTCAAATATATCGAAGTCAAACTTATCTTTTAGTTCATTTGCTATAGCCCTTGCCCTACCCTCTTTTTCTATCAGTTCCAGAAAAACTTTGTAAAGAGCGGAATTGGATTTTGCCGACGACATATTTTTATAATCATCTTCTGAAAGACGATAGCCGGTATCATAATACCGCTTTACCCTATCGAAAGTTACACGTATGGCGATTGGGTATAAGCTATCCGAATTTGGCTTATATTTGTTAAAGAATATGGCGGTGCTGGCAATTTTAAATCTGGGCATAATGTGGTGCAAATATAATTAGTCCGCACCACACTCGCACCACAAAATGTATAACTGTGGATAATCCTGAATATAGTATTTTGCACAAAAGACTAATTATTAATCATTTGAACTATGGCAAAT
>CAZFKK010000398.1:0-3015 GCA_964519735.1 uncultured Taibaiella sp. | reverse complement strand
TCGGTGGTACCCCATTCGGATTTATTTTTTCACATTTTAAAGGTTACTTTATGAACAACAAACAATTTGCCCTTGGTGGGTTCAATCAAGTCAGCGATGATGAACTGCTGGTAAGGGGTTTGACCGTAGTGCAAGCAATGGATAATAATGCCAACTTCCCGGATCCGGTTCCGGCGCTGGCAGATGTTATGCCCCTGGTGGCTGACTTCAGCGAAAAGCTGAGCATGGCCCGCCGCAAAGGGGGGCCGTATGACACGGCCGTTAAGAACCTGAGCCGCAAAGCCCTGGCTGCCGCGCTGAAGGAACTAGCCTTTTACGTAAGCAACAAAGCGGATGGTGCCTTGCATGTGTTACTCAGTTCCGGTTTTGAACCGAGCCGTTATCCCAAAAGCGGAGAAGTACCGGAGATCATAGCGGACGTAAAGTTGAAAGACGGTAAACAAAGCGGGCAGATGCGTCTCGACTTTACCAAACAAGCCGCTGCCCTGCTTTATGAATATCGCTATGCGCAGGAGCAGGATGAACCGGGCTCCTGGAACTGGGCAACTCCCTACAGGACCACCTCCTCCCGCAATAATATCCTGGCTCCATTAGCGCTGTACCGGCGGTACTATGTACAGGTGCGTGCCGTGAATGGCTTCGGCGCCTCCGAATGGAGTGAAGCGGTATCTCATGTAGTAAGGTAAGCATCCCACCTGGCCGGTGGAGCTCAACCGGCCAGGTGTTTTCTATAGCCCTCTTCATTCCCAAAATAATCCATCTTCGGAGAGTTTTCCGGATTTCTTTTCTTGCTGCATTGGATACAATAAGGAATCTTGTTCGGGGGGCTTTGCCGGCTGCGCCCTGATGGGCATGCTGTTGCTATCCATAGATTCATTGCCATCGCTAATAGCGCAGCTACCAATACAGATGCAAAGGAAAAGAACCCATATTCCGACAATATCGATAACTTTCATAGGGAGCTATTGAGGACCTTAAATGCTGATTGAGCTGTTTCAATTACTGCTGCACACTATTCCTTCACTACCTTAAAGCGCTTCAGTTCAGATCCTTGCCCCAATTCTATGAAGTAAATACCTTGGGCCAATGGTGTTAATTCCAAAACTACTGTTGCGGTAGAGGAAAAGGTACTGACTACCTCCATCGGTTGACCTAAAATATTCAATACGCGTACGTTTAATCTTTCCCCGAGCGATGGGTCCATCTGTACGGTGATTCTTCCTTTAGCAGGATTGGGATAGAGCACTACCCCACCCTTTGAGTCTTCTTCGTAAATGCCGGTCGGCACGTTCACAAAAGTACATAGAGAAGTATCACTGCAGCCGGTGGCTTTATTGATGATGACAACTGCATAATCTCCTGTTTCCATAGCCATATATTTTTGCCTGATGGCCCCATTGATGGGCAATAATCCCTCATTACAATCCAGCCATTGGTAGCCATCCGCCTCTGTAGCGGTTAATTCATATCCGTTTAATACTACTTCTGCCCGGGGAGAAGGATGGATGACCAGGTCCAATGTAAACACACTATCACATCCGGCCGAATTGGTGTAGGTAAATGAATAGGCTCCTGAACTGGTAAATACGGTATCGTTGAAATAAACGCTATCACAGGCACTTAGCGCAACGCTTCCGGTATTTCGTTGCCCCCAGGATAGGTTATAAGTAATATTGCTATCGCAACCGGATGTATTGGTATAATATTGAGTATAGATGCCCGGCGCTTTATAGGTGATGTTATTGAAGACAACGGAATCGCAAAAATGATCCACTATATCCGCATTCGTTGAAGTTCGGCCTTTAATAGTCAGGTTGAGAATGATAATACTGTCACATTTAGCTACAGTCTCGAAGGTATCCCTGTATTGGCCGCTTGCTTTATACGTAACACCATTGTGGACAAAGCTGTCACAAGCCGTACGGGAAAGCTCCGCAATAATTTCACATCTTTGATTGAGCGCGAGGATATAGGCACTAAGCACACTAGTAGACCCCACCAATTTTAGCTCTCCGGGGCCAGGATCAAAGTCCACGGTGCCATAAAAACTACCCGTAACTAACACCTCTCCGGCCGGATTATTAACAATTCCAGTGATGTAATCTGTCGAAGTATTGCCTAAACTTATGGCCCAAACATAATCCCCATTGAGATCATATTTAACCACGAATGCATCATTTCCCCCAATTGAAGTCAGAGGAGCCAGTCCAGGGCCGGGATCAAAATCACCAGTCAAAGTGAAAATGCCTATCATATATGTATTGCCTATGGCATCTGTAGTGATGCCCAAACCTTGCTCTGATCCTGTTCCCTGAACACAGTTCTTGGCCCATTTGTAATTTCCATTGGTATCATATTTTGCCACGAAAGCATCATTCAGACTTGCAGCAGTTAAAGTGGCTATACCCGGTCCCGGATCAAAATCAGCTCCGGCTGTTCCGGCTAAATAGCCCGTCACGACAATACTCCCCAATTTATCCAAAGCAATTGCAAACCCTAATTCCGCACCTGTACCCGCAATTATTTTTGCCCATACATACTTTCCATTGGCATCATACTTCGCCAGGAACATGTCCGAGCTACCTACTACAGTTTGTATTGCGGCATCGGGTCCCGGATCAAAATCTACCGAATTACTGTTATGGTAACCAAAAATGTAACTGTTGCCTAAAGCATCCACTGCAATCCCAAAGGGTTGATCGTTTCTGTTCCCACCCATACTAATGGCCCAAACATAATTACCTTGGGCATCGTACTTCGCCAAAAAGGCGTCATAGCCTCCAAGCGAGGTACGAATAGCCACTCCAGGCCCGGGATCAAAATCGGGTGCGCCGGAAAAGAATCCGGTGACATAAAGATTTCCGGCACCATCCAGGTCTATACCAGTACCTTGATTATACCCGGTAATTCCGATTTTTTTGGCCCACAAATAATTACCGTTGGGATCATATTTTGCAATGAAAATGTCCGGTAATCCTTGAGCCGTAAGGTTGGCCACCCCTACCCCGGGATCAA
>CAZFKK010000397.1:1536-3016 GCA_964519735.1 uncultured Taibaiella sp. | reverse complement strand
CTTGCAGGGTAAGCCATCAGATGATTAAATTATGAAACAAAGATATAATGTTGTTCCTGGAGATGAAAGCTTGTTTCGATAAAGAGGTTATTTTATTCGGTGAATAGAGCCGGAAGCCCAGTCCCCGGTAGTGCAGGAAGGTAAATTATATCCGGTAGCGGGCGGAGCAGTACTTCCACCAATAGATTTTGGTGCCTGTTCCCCAATGGGCCTTATCTTTGCAGTAGAGGACCGGCGAAATGGCTAGATATTTACTCAATACCCTAAAATTTGAGGAAGATTTTTTTGAGGACAGCAGGTTATTTGCTGTAGGCTCTGCATGGCCTGCCTACCGTTTCTGCTGGTTATTGAACCGGATGTTTGCCCTGGACATGACCCGCGTTCCCGATCTGGATATTCACCTGGCTGCTATGGATAAACCTGTTCCTGTAAAGGGGGGACAGCTTTTTGACGAATGGTCATCGGAAACCCGGGGCAGCGCTCATCAAGGTAACTATTTCGAGGTGTTTCGTCATGAATTTCCTTACCATGAGGGAGCTTTGTTCTTATACAATAACCGGAGCGAAGGAAAACGATTGGTGCCGGAGGTGAAACACGCCGATTACCTGTTGCTGATGCAATATGTCTCTTATGTGGAACCGGAAAATGATTTATTTCGCCATCTGAATAAAATAGAGGCGATCCAATGGCAGACGGAGCTGGATCCCGGCAGGTTGAAATCCAGGAATAATCTTATTATATAAGGTCAGTAGCATTCTAATTTGCTGGCGCAGGAGTCCTCAATGTGATAGGCAACGTTGGCGTGCGCGTCCTCGTGTGTGCCAGAATTTAACCTTCTCCTTCCACAAACTTCAGGCCTAAGATCGCCTTTTCCCATCTTTTCGCTAAGAATCCCGCTAAATTTACTCTTTGTTTGGCTTAAAACCTTGCTTTTTTGCTACATTTGCGCGATTCAAGATTTTTTATCCTTAAACACCAATAATCTAAGAGTACAATGGCTGAAAAAATTAAAGTGGCTCATCCTGTTGTGGAACTGGATGGAGATGAAATGACGCGTATCATTTGGAAATTCATTAAAGATAAATTGATCTATCCTTATGTGGATCTGGATATCAAATATTTTGATTTAGGGGTGGAACATAGGGATGCTACTGATGATCAGGTGACTGTGGATGCAGCCAATGCCATTAAGGAATATGGTGTGGGTATCAAATGTGCGACGATTACCCCTGATGAGGAGCGTGTAAAAGAATTCAACCTGAAGCAAATGTGGAAGTCTCCTAATGGGACGATCCGTAATATACTGGACGGCACGGTGTTCCGGGAGCCGATTGTTATTGAAAACATTCCCCGGTTGGTACCCAACTGGACAGCTCCGATCTGTATTGGCCGTCATGCTTTCGGAGACCAGTACCGGGCTACGGATTTTGTGACCAAAGGTAAAGGCAAATTGACCGTTAAGTTTGAGGGAGAAGATGGT
>CAZFKK010000397.1:0-1526 GCA_964519735.1 uncultured Taibaiella sp. | reverse complement strand
ACGTGGTTTTCAACGCGCTCCACGGATCGCCGGGAGAAGATGGCACGGTTCAGGAATATGAAGTGTACCAGTTCAAAGGGGATGGTGTCGCCCTGACGATGTACAATACGGATGAAAGTATTATCGGTTTTGCCCGTTCCTGCTTCAACCAGGCATTAATGAAAGGCTGGCCGCTTTACCTTTCTACTAAAAATACGATTCTGAAGAAGTATGATGGACGTTTTAAAGACATTTTCCAGGAGATTTACGAGCAGGAGTTCCGGACTCAGTTTGAAGCTGCAGGCATTACTTACGAGCATCGCCTGATTGATGATATGGTGGCTTCCGCATTAAAATGGCATGGTAATTTCGTATGGGCCTGTAAGAACTATGACGGGGATGTACAAAGCGATACGGTAGCTCAGGGCTTTGGCTCACTGGGCCTGATGACTTCTACCTTAGTGACACCGGATGGTAAAACAATGGAAGCAGAGGCAGCGCATGGTACGGTTACCCGTCACTACCGCGAACATCAGAAGGGAAACCCTACTTCTACCAACCCGATCGCTTCCATCTTTGCCTGGACACGCGGACTGGAGTTCAGGGGTAAGCTGGACCAAAACCAGCCGTTGATTGATTTTGCACATGCATTGGAAGCGGTATGTATAGAAACCGTAGCCAGTGGCAAAATGACCAAAGATCTTGCGGTATGTATTCATGGAAATAAAGTGAACCATGGAGAGCATTACCTGTACACAGAAGAGTTCCTGGATGCTTTAGACCAAAACCTTAAAGCGAAATTGAACCGGGATTAGGTAATTTTTGCGATTGATCGAATGTAAACAGGCCAACGTATTCTATAGATTACCAGCGCCATTCCTGCAGTAGCCGGGAATGGCGCTATTTTTTATCCGTGTAAATAGAGGTTTAAATAGAAAAAAATATTACTTTGTAGGTTATTATTCGTTTTTGCGATGAAATATAGCTTTCATCTCCTGGTTTTGTTCTTCGTGTTAGCCACCTTCCTGGGGCCGGCATGCTTCAAAAGGAACTATGATGCACCGCCGGATCAGCGTGCTTATGATCCTATGCTACGGGTAACTCATACTATAGCGCAACTACAGGACTACCCGCAGGGTGCAGCTATTACAGAAGAGATGACCGTGTCCGGGATCGTCGTGATGGATGACCGCAGCGGCAATTATTTTAAGAAAATTGTGATCCAGGATACGACAGGCGGGATAGAGCTTTTGCTGGACCAGCAATATTTGTACAATGACTACCCGGTAGGACGTAAAATATATGTCCGCTGTAAGGGGCTGATACCTGGCAATGCATTTGGTAAACCGCAGTTAGGTGGCCCTCCGGATGCGAACGGGTCCCTTAGCCTTATTGCAGCAGCCTTGTTGGAGCGGTATATCGTCAAAGCCAGCTATCCCCATATACTGGTGCCGGATACCCTGAGCCTGGAACAACTGGCAGAGCCTGATCAGGCCCGGCGCTACCTCAACACCCTTGTTGCGATCAAGGAAGTGGCGTTTAGCCCC
>CAZFKK010000396.1:0-3026 GCA_964519735.1 uncultured Taibaiella sp. | reverse complement strand
CCGGCGTAAATAGGAGGCTGACTTGAAAGAAATTTGATATTTTTGAGTTCAAAAGCAAAAATCAAATGCATAAAATCATCCATAAATACCAACTCTCTTTTTGTCTGGTAGCATTTTTGCTTTTCTTTACCCGCTCCGGTCAGGCACAGGAAACCCCACGTATCATCACGAAGAAAACAATCGCTACCCATGAAGACTCCCTGAAGCTGCAGCAATTAATTACTGAAATCGCTACTTTGCTATTAACAGACCTAGACAGTGCAAAAGTATTGTTGTCAAAGGCTTATACACTAAGCGCCCAAACACCGAATCGCTACAAGCTGGCCGAAATCCTTGCGCTAAGGGCTTCTTACTATTCCAATATCGGCGACTTTAAAAAAAGCAATGAATTCATCGCCCAGGCCAACACTATAGCACAGCAATCCAAAGACTTTAAGTTAGCCATTTATATTCAGAACACGGCAGGTCTCTCTTTGATACAAACAGGAAATTATGAAGAAGCGATGCTACACTTCCTGCATGCCAAACGCATCATGGAAGCAAGAAAATTGCAAGGCACAGCACAAGCCGTTGAGATATACAATAACCTGGCAGTAATCTGGCTTAAATTCAGAGAATACGAACAGGCCCTTAATATGTTAGCGCTGGCACGGAAGAATCAAAATGATTCCTCTGCTACTTCTTTGTCCTTCACGCCATATATCATGTTGAATACGGGAATGGCACACTTCAACAATAACCGGGATCTTGCCATCATCAATTTCAACTTGTCACTGGATCATTTAAGAAGGCAAAAGCAGCCTGATATCTACGCAGAATATCGTATCCTGTTTAACATCGGCTACCTTAACCTGGAAACAGGCGACTTTAAAAATGCTTATAAATATCTGCAGGAAGCCAAACAAGTGGCCAAAAACCTGGGCTCCCAAACAGCCGATGCCTATGCAGAAATATCAGATGCCCTGTACTACCTCTACACAAAACAATATCACAAAGCATTACCCATTTTCAACAAGATCATTGCACAGACGCAGCTATCCGGCAATATAGAACTTCTGATTAACTCCTACCTTTCCGCGGCCCAGATATATGCAGCCCTAGGTAATTACAGGGAAGCTTATGTTAACCAACAGCTCTATATTGCACACAGCGATAGCTTGCAGGGAAAAGCAAAAGGAAAGACCGTGGATCTCGTCCTAAAATATGCTGCTATGGAAAAAGACAAAGAAATAACGCAGCAACAACTCAAATTATTACAAAAGGATTCTTTGCTTAAAAGTAAAAATATCTGGATAGGTATCACGCTTACCGCATTGTTACTCCTGCTTCTGATCTGGAATCAAACTAGGCGTGTCTACAAAAGTAAGCAGCAGCTTCAGCAGGAACGTTTGCTGACAATGGGACAGCAGCAGGAAATAGAGAAGTTGAAAGCAATGGTAGAAGGAGAAGAAAAAGAACGCAGACGCATTGCATATGACCTGCACGACGGCATTATGGCAAGCTTTGCACTGGTCAAAATGAAGCTGAACAAATTACCTGAGCAACCGGATACTTACACTCATGTACTCAAACACTTCGATCAGGCCACAAGTGAACTACGGCGTACTGCCCATAACCTGATGCCGGATATGCTGCTGGAAGAAGGTTTGGTGCAGGCCATCTTTTATTACTGTAAAACCATTGAAGAAAATGCCGGGTTAAAAATACACTTTCAGCAACAAGGACCTATACCTCGTTTCATTATCGGATTTGAAGTGGCCTTATACCGGATCATACAGGAACTGATACACAATACGATCAAACATGCTCATGCAGACCATATCATTGTACAGCTGGGCTATGGCGATGGCCTGCTCTCCCTGACGCTTGAAGACGACGGTCAGGGATTCAAAAATGATGAAAGCTTTGAAGGACGCGGTTTAATGGGCATCAAAAACAGGGTAAACATTTATGGGGGCTCCTTCGATATTCAGGGCGAACCTGGTGTGGGAACAACTGTCTTCCTCGAATTTGATGAAACCAGGCTATCTCCTCCTGAGTCAGTGTAAACAGTGCACTTAACCTTAAACAGGGCTAGTTTTAGCAGAAACGAATTCAAATAAAATAAGAGGCACTGAAAGTATTATTTACATTAACTTTAACTCTTGAAATCTCAACTCCCGGAAACAGGCAAAAAGAAACAGAGCATGATTAAAGTAGCTATTCTTGATGATCATCCTATGGTAGCACAGGGTATTATAAGTATGTTAGCTGATACCCACCACATACATATTGTGGGCGTATTTCACGAAGGCAAATCCATTATTGACCAACTACAGGGCAACCTGCCTGATGTGTTGCTCCTGGACATTCTTATGCCTGACACCAGTGGCAAAGACCTGGTACCGATTATAAGGCAGCAATACCCCCTTATCAGGATAATAGCGCTCACAAGCCTGGATGCGCCCACTATGGTATCTTCGATGATGAGAAGAGGGTGCATGGGCTATTTACTTAAAGACACCAATGCCGGTAACCTAGTAGAAGCAATCGAGCAGGTATATGAGGGCAAGGAGTATATAGAGCCTGCCCTGAAAGAAAAAATGGTACACCGGATTACCCACCATCCGGAGCAACAACGGAAGGATTTAGCCGTCATTACCAAACGGGAGCTCCAGGTCTTGCAGCTCCTGGCAGAAGAGTGTAATACCCAGGAGATTGCCGACCGTTTGTTTATAAGCTTCCGTACCGTAGAAAACCACAGGCAGAATTTGTTACAAAAACTGGATGTAAAAAATACCGTGGGATTGGTTAAAGTAGCCATCCAGGCCGGAATTATATAGAGATGATCCTCACGTCCTTTTACAAATTTAAAGCACAACACATGATCCTCCTTATATTCAAATGTTATTAGAGTATTCCTTTTTGTTTCCGCTTTCTTTTTTTGCGGGAGTAGGCAATACCAGGTATGCATTGAAATGTTTCGAACTATCTTCCGGTAAATAAAAAAACAAAACCAGATGAGCTATATCAGGGACAATTACCTC
>CAZFKK010000395.1:0-3032 GCA_964519735.1 uncultured Taibaiella sp. | reverse complement strand
AATGTAAATGCCGTAGTCTACTATACGGGCTTGACTATAGCTGATGTACACGTCGGCGCACTGGGATTTAATGGCTTTATGATCTTTGGTATGCTGTACTGGCTTATTCCAAGAATGTGGAACACCACATTATATTCCAGGAAAATGGCCAATACCCATTTCCTGATAGGTACGATAGGCATCCTGATGTATGCGGTTCCATTATACTGGGCGGCCTTCACCCAAAGCCTGATGTGGCGTAAATTCACAGAAAGCGGCCAGTTACAATACCAGTTCCTGGAAACGGTGACCCATATCATACCTATGTATATCCTCAGGGGCATAGGCGGTTCCTTATACCTTCTGGGTAGCCTGCTTGCCGTGTACAACCTGCGTAAAACAATGAAAGCCGGCAGTTTCGTAGCTAATGAAGCGGCAGAAGGCGTGGCTTTAAAGAATCAACCCATGCCACAAACCAAGATGCACTGGCACAGCATCATAGAGCGTAAACCTATCCGGCTGCTGATCTTAAGCCTGATTGTGGTGGGCATCGGCGGTATCGTGGAATTAATGCCTACATTTCTTATTGATAAGAATGTCCCTACCCTCTCCGCTGTAAAGCCGTATAGCCCGTTGGAATTACAGGGCCGTGATATCTATGTACGTGAAGGCTGCTATACCTGTCACTCCCAAATGATACGGCCTTTCCGGGATGAAGAAGCCCGTTACGGGGAATACTCCAAAGCCGGGGAATTCATTTATGACTACCCCTTCCAATGGGGCAGTAAGAGGACAGGGCCGGACCTGCACAGGATAGGCGGTAAATACCCGGATAGCTGGCATTATAAACATATGAATGACCCCGAAGAGCTCAGTGAGGGCAGTATCATGCCCGCCTACCCCTGGCTGCTGGAAAAAAACCTGGATACTACCCTTACCGCTAAAAAGATACGGATCATGCAAAAGCTGGGCGTACCCTATCCGGAAGGCTATGATAAAATAGCCAACCGGGAGTTAAGGGAACAGGCGGTCAAAATAGCGGACAATCTTCGCCAGGATAAGATCAATGCGGATGACAAGAAAGAAATAATAGCTGTCATTGCCTACCTCCAAAGATTAGGAACCGATATAAAAAAGCAGGATACCCCACAAAACTAAATTATCATGAAATTCACCAATTATCTTAAAGACATTGATCATGTGAGCATTTACCCGCTCTTTTCACTGATCATTTTTACTATCATTTTTCTTGCAGCCGTAGTGTATGCCTTTAGCTCCGACAGGAAAAAAATGCAGGACAATGCCAATATCCCAATGAAATAATACACCATGCTTATGTTGTTGAATAATCAATTAAACGAAACCAAAAAAGTATTTGGACTTTTATGCTGCCTTTGCCTGCCCGCGCTCAGTAGAGCACAGGATGCAGCACCTGCAGCAGCCTATGGCAATATGGCTGCTACAGATGAATACCAGGTAACCCGTTATATCCTGACCGGGATGAGCATTTTGTTACTGTTTGTGATCGCGGCACTGGCCAATGCGGTAATCAGTACCGGCAAAATATTCTGGGAAAAGGAAAGAAAAAAAATCGCTAAGATTATTGAAGCAGCAGGCATCATCTGCTTATCCCTGTTGGCTACCGGTGCTGCCAATGCCCAGGAGCTCACGAATGCTCCGGTGGCAAAAGGCAACCCGGTCCCCTTTGACATTTACCTGCTCTTGATCCTGGTTACGCTGGAGTTTACCGTGATCCTGGTACTGGTGCACCTGTTAATGCGCTTCCTGCAGGTAAAACCGGAAAAACAAAAGGTAAAGACAGAGAGGTTTATAAAATGGAAAAATCTTTTCCAAAAGATGAACCAGACAGTGCCTGTTGAAGATGAAGCACAATTAGACCTTGCCCACGATTATGATGGCATCCGGGAACTGGACAATAAAGTCCCCGCCTGGTGGCGTTACTCCTTTTATGCCAGTATCCTTTTTGGTGTCATCTACCTGTACAGGATGTTTGGCAGCGGATCGCTTCCTGATCAGTTACAGGAATTGGAGCAGGCCAACCGTGTCGCAGCTATTAAGATGGAGATTTACCTGAAAAATGCCGCTAATAATGTGGATGAGCATAGTGTAACGATGGCGGATGAAGCGGGTATTACAGAGGGCGCCCTCCTCTATTCCAAAAATTGCCTTGCCTGTCATGGCGACCAGGGACAGGGAGGGGTCGGTCCCAACCTGACTGATGAGTACTGGATGCATAAAGGCGGACTGAAAGATATTTTCCATACCATTAAATATGGAGTACCGGAGAAAGGGATGAAAGCCTGGAAAGATGACTTCTCTCCTGTGCAGATTGCAAGAATATCCAGTTATATCATGACTTTAAAAGGGACTGATCCCCCGGGAGCCAAAGAACCGCAGGGCCAGAAGTACACAGAAGAAGAAGCAACAGGACCCGCAGATAGCACCCTTGCCCATTTATAGCAATAATCAGATCAAGCATGAAGGAAGTACCCATTAATTATGGCGACAGGATTTCTACTGTTGATAAAAAAGGAAAACGAAAATGGATCTATGCACTACAGCCCGAAGGCAGGCTTTACCAATACAGGAGCTGGATCAGCTGGGGGTACCTTCTTCTCTTCTTCCTATTGCCCTTTCTTAAGGTAAAGGGCACTCCTTTGTTTTTATTTAATTTCCCACAGGCTACCTTCATCTTTTTCGGCAAGGTATTTCTTCCCCAGGATTTTATCATCCTGGGTGTAGGTATGGTCACGGCAATATTGTTTATCATTGTGTTCACCTTAGTATTCGGCAGGGTATTTTGCGGCTGGATATGCCCGCAAACCATTTTTATGGAGATGGTGTTTCGCAGGATAGAATACGCTATAGAAGGTTCCGCTACCCAGCAAATGATCGCCGACCGCAAAGCATGGCCTGCATCACTTTATATAAGAAAAGGGATAAAGCATGTTATTTTCTTTATGCTTTCGTTTCTTATTGCCAATACCTTCCTGGCTTATATCGTGGGGATAGATGAATTGTGGAAAATCATG
>CAZFKK010000394.1:0-3039 GCA_964519735.1 uncultured Taibaiella sp. | reverse complement strand
TTTTGATAAAAAAAGTAGTTTCTTTTTGCTGCATTTTGACGTTGACGGTAAGGTAAATGTAGCTTGTGACCGGTGTGGAGATCCTTTTGAATTGAAATTGTGGGATGAGTTTGACCTGGTCATCAAGCTGACGGGCGAACCCGGGGAAAACGAGGAAAAAGAAGAAGATGAGGCCGATGTCGCTTTTATCCCCCGTAGCGAGACCGTATTGGATATGTCGCCCTGGGTATATGAATTTATCTTGTTGAGTATGCCCATGCAACATATTCACCCGGATAAAGAAGATGGCAGCTCCGGTTGTAACCCGGAAGCCTTAAAGCTTTTAGAGAAAATGTCTGCAGCTGAAGTAACCCGGAACAATCTCTGGAAAGATCTGGATCAGTTTAAAGATATTAATTAAGTAGTTAAGTAGTCAATAAAGTTATTTTATAATTAATCAATCATAATTTCTAAGTTATGCCAAATCCTAAACGCCGCCATTCGGCGCAGAGAGGCGCCAAACGTCGCACACACTACAAAGCTGTAGCTGCTACGATCAGCACTGATGCAGTAACCGGAGAAGCGCATTTACGCCATCGCGCCCATTGGAGCGAAGGAAAATTGTTCTACAAAGGCAAAGTTGTCATTGACAATACTCCAACAGAAGAAACAGGAACTCCTGAATAATGTAAATTTAATAGCCGGTACGTTGTTATTTATAATAACTTGCCGGCTATTTCCTTTTCTTCCATTCCATAACCGGAAAAGCTACAAATGAATATAGGGATTGATATTATGGGTGGCGATTTCGCACCCGAAGAAGCAATCAAAGGCGTATTAGCATATTTTATATCCAATTCTGCTATAGAAACGGATATTCATCTTACGCTGATCGGACATACAGAAACAACTGCCCCTTTTATGCCCTTGCTGGACGACTGGAAAGAGAAATATACCTTCTTTCCTGCGGCAACAGTAATTGGCATGCAGGAGCATCCGACTAAGGCCTTGAAAGAGAAACCGGATTCCAGTATCTCTATTGGATTTGGTCTGTTGCAAGCCGGCAAAATTGATGCCTTCATCAGCGCCGGAAACACCGGAGCTATGATGGTTGGGGCTATGTATTCTGTCAAAGTGATTCCCGGTGTGTTGCGTCCAACCATCGCATCCCCTATTCCCAAGCTTAACGGCACTTATAATTTTCTGCTGGACGTCGGAGCAAATGCGGACTGCAAACCGGAACACCTGGTCCAGTTTGCGGTAATGGGCGCTCTTTTTTCAGAGCATATCTTCCGTGTCGTCAATCCTAAAGTTTCCTTGTTGAACCTGGGTGAAGAAGAAGGAAAGGGTAACCTATTGGCTCAGGCCAGCTATCCTTTATTGAAACAACATCCCGGCATTAATTTCATTGGCAATGTAGAAGGAAGGGACCTGTTCACCGATCGCTCCGATGTGATCGTATGCGAAGGCTTTACCGGTAATATCGTGCTGAAAATGGCCGAGTCCTTTTACCAGATCTTTACCCAGCAAAAAAATATCCAGGATGACTTCCTGGATCAGTTTAATTACGAGATGTATGGCGGTAGTCCTATCCTGGGCATCAATGCACCTGTACTGATCGGACATGGCATTTCCAATGCAAGGGCTTTTCAATCCATGATTGAAAATATTTCCCGTATTGTTGCTTCTGATATTACCGGAATCCTGAAGAGCAGGTTTGCCGAATTAGCAGAAACGGCCGAACCATAGTAACGGGAGTGCCTCCCGTTACTGTTCATAAAGGCATTTCCATTACATAATCATTCATCCAAAAACCATTACCGATATCAATATCCTCTTCCGAGAGAGTCCGGAATCCGTAATACCGGTAAAATTGCAGAGCTTTGTTCGCCCGGTTTACATTGAGTCGTAACCTGTTTTGCCCCTGTTCTTTTACGTTGAACACTACGCCATCCAATAACAATTTACCCAGGCCTTTACCCTGTTCTTCGGGCAGGAGGTAAAGTTTGTGAAGCTTAGCTACATTTTCTTCCGGGATATTACATTGATAGGAAGCAAAACCCAGAGCGCTCTGATTATGGTAAAGCAACAGGTATTTTTGTTCCCCGTTTTCTAGCTGTTCCTTCAGCGGAGCTGTTCCATACATCAGCTCCAGCATATAATTCCTTTGTTCCTCCGACAGTATATCCCTGTAAGCCGGATGCCAGATCTTCCGGATCAATTGCCGGATCAGTAAAATATCGGTCGTAGCTGCAGGATAGATTAAATAAGAAGACATGGAGCATCAAATAAGCAGACAAATATAAGCCAAACTTATGACGGAGGGCAGAAGTCCACATCCCGCCTCACTCTAAATTGCTGGTCCCTCCTTCCCACAAAAATACTCCCCTTTAATTGCCCGAAATTCCTCCTTAGATTGTATTTTTGGCAATTATACCCTCATATTCATGGAGAACCCGACCTTACAAACCCCTGCCCTCTTTGAAGCAGACAATATACGTGCACTGGAAGCCATCGACCGGGCACAACTGATTGCCTTTGCTCCCTATGTCTGGGAGGCCTCCCGCCTGCTGCGGGACAAAGGCATCCTGCGCGCTGTAGAAGCAGCCCGTGCGGAAGGCATCACCATTGATGAAGTGGCCCAAACCATCAACATGTCTCCTTACGGTGTGCGTATCCTGTTGGAAGCCGGCCTGGGCATTGCTTTGGTTTATCGAAAAGAAGGACGCTACTACCTGGCCAAAACAGGGCACTTCCTGTTGAACCATGATATGACCCGTGTTAATTTTGACTTTATGCGAGATGTCTGTTACCAGGGTGCGTCCTCACTGGAAGCCTCTATAACCAACAGCAAACCGGAAGGTTTGAAACATATCGGCGATTGGAATACCTTATATGATGGTCTGTCCACCTTTCCGGAACCGGCCAAGTCCAGTTGGCTGGCATTTGACCATTATTACTCAGACAATGCCTTCCCTGCAGCATTGCCTATTGTATTTGCACAACAGCCCCGGAAATTATTGGATATCGGCGGCAACACCGGTAAGTGGACCTTACAAT
>CAZFKK010000393.1:0-3040 GCA_964519735.1 uncultured Taibaiella sp. | reverse complement strand
TTATTACTGCGGTCCACCGTCATAAAGCCGACGGTAATGCGGGAAGGAATGCCCTGGGCGCGCAACATGAATAACGTCGCCCCTGCATAATAAGCACAGTATCCTTTCTTATTCTCAAACAGGAAATACTGCAGTTTGGAGGCATCCGGGATATCCGGCACCCCGGGATTATCGGTATAAGAAAAGACGGCCTTGCCATTTTCATCCTTTTCCAGGAAATGATCCCGGATAGCCAGTACTTTATCGATAGGCCATTGTTTGCCTTGCGTTACTGCAGCCGCCAGGGTCCGGATCCGGTCAAATTTGGCATCCGCAGGCATAAACGTATAATAGCGCATTAATGCCGGATCTACCCCTTCATAACCTGTTACTTTCCGCAAGATCTCAAACCGTTGTTCCTGGAACTGCCTGATCTGCGGCTGGTCCGTATTGTACACAAAATAGGCGCTGTTCAGTTCCGAAACATAACTCTTGGCCCTGTATGCCGATTGAAACTCTTTCTGATAATCCCTTTCAATCGTAATCGGCTGCAGGAAGAAAGAAGTGCTGGGCGCTACATAGGTGCTGGCAGACAATTGCTTTTTAAACACTTCTATCTCTACTGTTTTACGATGTTTTTCCGTTAAGGCATAGGCCAGTACGGAGGAATCATACTGGGTAAAGAAAAGAGGCACCCTTGCCGGGTTGGGTTCAAACAGGTCATTAGCCGGCAGGAGCGTATCTTTCTCAAAGGTTTCGGTAAGGGTATCAAATTTTGAATAATAGAAAGCAGTCAGGTATAATGGATTGGGAATATCCGAATCGGGGAAAAAGTTATCGATATGGGCCGCAAAAAGCAGTTCATTACTTCTTCCCAGGCTTCCGCGAAGCTGGGTGTATTGCTGAAGATCAAATGTATTGTCCTTGTTTTTTTTCAGCATACTGTTCTTGCCCTGCTGTCCGCCTCCGCCAAAGGTGGCTATAGTCTGCTTAATTTCGCTACGCATCAGGAACAACACGCTGCCCAATAACAATACAGAAAGGGCGGCAAATAAGGCCAGCCTGCGGCTCAGAAACCACCAGAAATGCTGATTTTTGTCTTTATAACTCCTGATCAGCTCCGTGGCAAAAATAATATATACCGCATAAAACACGATCGGACCAAAGAGCAGGGCAAAACGGTACAGTCCATCCTCATCACTGCCGGCTTCAAGCAATTGGGTCTGCCTGGCGATCAATAAAATACAACTGATCAACAATACTGCAGCCATAAAAATGGAGAAAAAACGCAAGCGTACAAATCCCCAGCCGATCAGCCAGCCGGCTATAAAAGCTAATGAAAATACATAGAATTGAATAGACAGGAAGAAGGCATCAAACTCACCCGAAGCTCTTGTATCAATGCCTTTATACAAAGCATAGCATACCGCTACCAGGACCAGGAAAGAAGGCAGAAAGCGAAAACGAAAGGCATAAAACAAGGCACTTCCTATCATCCCGGCCGCCACATACAAAGTGTGCTGCGCAGTCTGATCTTCCAAAATGGTATAATATTGATTGGCATTCCACAACAGGAAGTAGCACACCAACAAAGTAGGCAACAACAGGAAAAGAACTTTGGCCAATAATTCATTTACCGGAGCAGCTCGTTGAATACGCATAACTTCAAATGTAAGAAGTTCTGGCTTTTCAAAAAAGTATCTTGTTGAATTAACGCCATCCTGCTCTTAGGGAATACTTCCGTCCTCCTGCAATCCGGGCTGGTCATGTCCGTTAATTTTAGATCAATTTTAGCAACAGTAACTTCTGCATAAATATATCTTTAAGCAGGAAACGAACTAAAAGTCCCCATTTTCCGTTGTACTGTTATACCTTTATAGCAGTAATTGAAAAAACAGATCATCAATGCATACCGAATTAATCTCCATTAATCCCTATGACGGCAAAGAAACAGGCCGGTACAAAACAGATACTTCTACTATTACCAAACACAAACTGGACACCGCTCAGAAAGCCTTTGAAAAATGGCGTAAAATATCCATCAGGCAAAGAGCCGCTTACCTGAAGTCCCTGGCCGATTATCTATTAAAAAACAAGAAAAGTCTGGCGGAGCTGGCTACCCGGGAAATGGGAAAGCCGATTGCACAAAGTATAGCCGAGATAGAGAAAAGTGCGGTCACCCTTACCTGGTACTCGGATAACGGGCCCAGGATCCTCAAAAAAGTTATGTTTCCTTCCAACCTTTAGGAGTCGTCCTGGCAATTATGCCCTGGAACTACCCTTACTGGCAGGTCTTCAGGGCTATGGGCCCTATATTAATGGCCGGAAACACGATGCTGCTCAAACATGCTTCCAATGTTACGGGTTGCGCCCTGGCCATAGAACAGGCGCTGACTGACGCCGGGTTGCCCGAGCATATTTTCCAAACCCTGGTATTGCCTTCTTCTGAAATGGAAATGGTAATCGCCCACCGGCATGTACAGGCAGTTACTTTTACCGGCAGCACCACTGCGGGCAGTAAGGTTGCCGCCCTGGCAGGCAGCCATTTAAAAAAGCAGGTACTGGAACTGGGCGGCAGTGATGCTTATGTCGTGCTCTCTGATGCCAATCTAAAACAGGCAGTAGAGATCTGCGTACATTCCCGGTTGAACAATACCGGCCAGAGCTGTATCTCCGCCAAACGGTTTGTCGTAGACCATAGGGTCCTGGAAACCTTTCAATCGCAGATGGTACACCAGATGGAAGCCAAGAAATATGGAGACCCCATGAACACGGCAATCCCCCTGGGCCCCATGGCCCGTATTGACCTGCGGGACGAGCTGCACCAACAAGTCATGCGCAGTGTGGAAAAAGGAGCCCGGTTGCTTTGCGGCGGTTTCATCCCCGAAGGAACCGGTGCTTTTTATCCCCCTACGGTACTCACTAATGTAAAAAAAGGCATGCCTGCTTATGATGAAGAATTATTCGGACCGGTAGCCGCCATTATAGAAGCTAAGGATGAAGAAGATGCGATCCGCATCGCTAATGATTCTGTCTTCGGTTTAGGAGGCGCGCTTTTTTC
>CAZFKK010000392.1:0-3045 GCA_964519735.1 uncultured Taibaiella sp. | reverse complement strand
TGATAGAAGGGTTGTCGCTTTTCCGGCCTATTTTATCAATCTCATCAATATATACAATGCCCTTCTCCGCAGCGGCTACATCGTAGTCACAAGACTGCAGCAGCCGGGATAGAATACTTTCTACATCTTCCCCTACATAGCCCGCCTGGGTAAACACAGTAGCATCCGCAATCGCAAAAGGCACCTGCAGGATACGGGCTACTGTCTTCGCCAGTAAAGTTTTGCCCGTACCGGTCTCTCCTACCATAATGATGTTCGATTTTTCAATCTCTACATCATCCTCATTAGGCATCATCAAACGCTTATAGTGATTGTACATCGCTACCGCCATCACCTTTTTAGCATCGTCCTGACCTATAATATACTGGTCCAGGAATGTTTTGATTTCTTTAGGCTTATAAACTTTATGATTTTTTACATCATATTTGGAAGTAGGTTTTTTAGTCTTACCGTGAGTATCCATGACCATCATATGTGCCTGTTCCGCACATTCATCACAGATGTTTCCTTCCACGCCCGTGATCAATAACACTGCCTGACTCTCCGCTTTTCCACAAAAAGAGCATTTCCTGGAATTATTTTGTTTTGCCATTTTTCTTTTCCAAAGTTAGCTGCAAAGATACAAAAACGGATTGTTACGCTATTTACGATTATTTTTGCCCCATGAGCATCGACACCCTGGGCTATTTATTGTCGGAACAATGGCACCATACCACGCGACTGGAGTTAATCGCCGTTATTTTCAGTGTCACCGGAGTCTTACTCGCCTATCGGAACCATGTACTCCTATATCCCGCCGGCCTCATTTCCACCGGAATTTACACCTGGCTGTTAGCCCAGCCCCATCCCGGTTTGTATGCAGATGCCGCCCTAAATCTTTATTATTTTGTGATGAGTATTTACGGATGGATCTTATGGGGCCGGAAGGGGCGATTATCCCAACCCCACACGATTCAACGCAGTACCGCCAGGGATTGGGGTATTGTTGCCGCGATCTGCGGGCTGGGATTTATTTTACTCTATGGTGTCCTGTTTTTCTGGACCCCTTCCACCGTACCGGTGATGGATGCTTTTGTTTCGGCTACGGCCTGGGCGGGTATGTGGCTTCTGGCCAAAAGAAGGATCGAAAACTGGATCCTGCTGAATATCTCCAATGCTGTGGCCATCCCGCTTCTATTTTACAAACAGATGCCTTTGACCGCCTTACTGACGCTATTTCTTTTTATTGTCGCCGTATTCGGGTATTATAGATGGAAAAGGATCATGAATACCGCCCTTATCCGCGAAACTAGTGGTTTGGGGTAAGCTGCTCCACAATTTTTTGTTGTACCTCTTTAAATTCGGCCACACTCAATTGCAATTTGGGCTGATGAAAATTCATATCCTGTACGTTATTAATAGGAATAAGATGCATATGGGCATGGGGCACTTCCAGGCCCACAACGGAAATGCCACAACGGTTACAGGGGAAGGCTTTTTCTATGGCCTGGGCAATAGGCCGGGCAAATAAGAGGTAGCCTGCCAGGAAATCTTCCGCCAGGTCGAAAAATTTATCCGTCTCCACTTTAGGGATCACAAGGGTATGTCCCTTGGCCAATGGGGCAATGTCCAAAAAGGCATAAAACCGGTCATTTTCCGCGATTTTGTAAGAAGGGATCTCTCCAGCTATAATCCTTGAGAATAAAGTCATCATAGTCAAAATAAATAATAATAAAGGTAACTCACAAAATTAAAGATTTCCCAAAACAAACAACCCTTATAAGCGTGATTGCTTATAAGGGTCGTGACAATAAAACGTGGAACAGATCAGATACTGATCGCTTCAATTTTAAATTTCATGATACCGGAAGGCGTATCTACCTCTGCCGTCTCCCCGATCGCTTTGCCTAACAGGCCTTTACCGATAGGAGATCCTACAGATATTTTACCGGCTTTCAGATCCGCTTCCGTTTCGGAAACGATCTGGTATTCAAAAGATTTCTTTGTTTTTGTGTTGGTTATTTTCACCTTACTCAGGATAGACACCTTACTCGTATCTATATCTTTCATATCTATGATCCTGGAAGCAATAATAGCCGTCTCCAACTGGGCTATTTTGGCTTCGTGATATCCCTGGGCCTCCTTGGCCGCATCATATTCCGCATTTTCTTTCAAATCGCCCTTCTCGCGGGCCTCTGCTATCGCTTTAGCAATCTCTGACCGACCTGTAGTTTTCAATTGAGTTAATTCCTGCCTCATTTGCTCCAGGGTTTCCTTGGTTACATAATTTATTGTTGACATATCCGGTTCTTATTTAAGATAGTGTACAAAAAGAAAAATACAACGCACCCGGCTATGCGGATGCGTTGCATTGAAAATCAAAGGTAAGCTATTTACCGTCCATTTCCAAAATAAATACCCATTTTTATGCCCGGAAGGCCTTAGATCAAGCCGGCACGCTGTAAAGCATACTCCAGTACTTTCTGCTGAGGATCAAAGGGTTTGACCTTATCCAGCCCCAGGTAGTCTATGGCCTGCTGCAGAAAATCCGCTGTGGACCCCTTCCTGCCGCCTGCTTCCTTAAGGCAGGCTTCCGGGATCAGTCCGACCACCTCGCAACCTACCGGTGTTACGCCGTATTCAGCGGCATATTGCCGGCATACCTCCCATGCTTTCAGGGGGGAAGTCAGCCGGTAATCCAGCAAATTCATAGACACCTGCGCGCAGTCAAAGTCCTCCATCATCCAGCCTATCGCCCTTAAGGCTTCCAAGCCGCCATCCCGGCTCCGCATTCGCTTTGCAATTTCGCGTGCTATATGTATATCTTTGGTGTTCAACGATATATTGAAAGCCACTAAAATATTCCTGGCCCCTATGATCGTAGCGCCTGTTCTTTGATACCCCTCCCCGGTCTTTCCCGGTTCAAATCCATAATCCGGCAGCCATCCCTCCCGGAGCATTTTTGGGCCCAGTCCCTCATATTGCCCCTTTCGTATATCGGGCAGCGCCCGGCGGTAGTTCTGCCGGGCAGCAGCTTCGTACAGGTAAACGGGGATGCCTAAGTCC
>CAZFKK010000391.1:2596-3059 GCA_964519735.1 uncultured Taibaiella sp. | reverse complement strand
CCCTGGCGCTGCTGGCCTTCCTGCCCCTCAGGACAAAGCCCGGTTATAAGCTCTTTGCCTCGGTAGCCGGCTTTGGCATTTGTATTGTTATTTTTGGTCTATCCACTAATGTGTATCTTTCCTTCCTGATGCTCCTGCTTAGCGGCTTGTTCGATGCGGTAAGCATGGTCATCCGGGGCACGGTATTGCAATTGGTGACGCCCGATGAGATGCGGGGCAGGGTAGCAGCCGTCAACACCATGTTTATCAGCTCCTCGAATGAATTGGGTGATTTCGAAAGCGGCGTGATGGCGCATTGGCTCGGTCCGGTAAGGGCCGTAGTGTTGGGCGGCTGCCTGACGCTCAGCGTTGTAGCCCTGACCTTTTGGCGGGCACCGCAGCTACGGAGATTTTCCTTTAAAGATTACCATAAATCCGGGCCAGGGTAGGGCGCGGGTATTAAATGATCACCCGCTCTATCCAG
>CAZFKK010000391.1:0-2586 GCA_964519735.1 uncultured Taibaiella sp. | reverse complement strand
GGAAGGAACCGGTTTGGTGATGATCAGGCTTGCTTTTTTACCCACAGCGATGCTACCGAAGTCCTCCTGTAATTCCAGGGCAGCGGCGCCATTCAGCGTCTGGGCATTAATGGCTTCTTCAGGGGTCATTTTCAATTGGGTACAGGCCAGGGACAACAGGAAATTCATATTGCCGGAAGGGCAGGACCCCGGGTTGTAGTCCGTAGCCAGGGCTACCGGCAGCCCTGCATCAATCAGGGCTCTGGCCGGTTGGTAATGCATGTTCAGAAAGAAAGCCGCGCCGGGTAACAGCGTGGGGATGGTATCGCTCCCCTGCAGCGCTGTGATCTCTTCTGCTCCCATACTTTCTAGGTGGTCCACGCTGACGGCGCCATACTGTACCCCCACTTGTACCCCACCTGAACGATGCAACTGGTTGGCATGTATTTTAGGCCTCAGCCCATAGCGGAGGCCGGCTTCCAGCAATTGCGCGGTTTCGGCTACGGAGAAAAAGCCCTGTTCACAAAATACATCCATATAATCTGCCAGGCCTTCATCTGCCACCCGGGGCAGCATCTCGTTGATGATCAGGTCCAGGTAAGCCTGGTGATGTTCGCGAAACTCAGGCGGATAGGCATGAGCGGCGAGGAAACTGGCTTTTACCGGGATGGGCGATTGTTCTTTAAGCCGGCGGATGACCCGGAGCATTTTGAGTTCTCCTTCCAGGCAAAGGCCGTAACCGCTTTTGATCTCGATGGCCCCGGTGCCCAGGTCGATGACATCGTGCAGGCGGACCAGCGCGTGGTCGAACAATACGGAAGCTTCTGTTTCATTCAGCTTCCGGGCAGAATTAAGTATGCCTCCGCCCCGCTGGGCGATGGCTTCATAAGAAAGGCCGTTGATCCGGTCCACAAATTCCTGCTCCCGGGGTGCTGCGTAAACCAGGTGGGTATGGGAGTCGCACCAGGCAGGCAGCACCAGCCGACCGGTTGCCTTGATGACCTCGTCTGCACCAAGCCCTTCAGAGGGGATGGTGTCCATGCTGCCAAAACTATGGATACGGCCCTGTTCGATCAGCAGCCAGGCATTGGTTATGGATGGCAGATGCGCCATGTCTTTCCCGGCAACGCGGGATTTTTTGAGGGTATCGGTTTCAACTTGTAAAAGTTGTTGGATATGGGTGATGAGGGTACGCATAAATAATAAAATAAGGTTAAGTGATTAATGCATGTTGTGTTTTATATCAGACAACCATCAGGCTGCAGCCTCTTAAGGCAGAATGATCCAGGCGGCCCAGGACTTCAAAAGAGCCGTCCGGGTGTATCCGGGCAATATCATCAGTAGCCAGGAAGGCACAGCTATGGATATTGGCCAGGTCTATGATATTGAGGCAGCCATTGCCGGTGGCTTTGAGGTCAAAGGGGTCATTTTCGTCCCGTACCCATACCTTCATCGTATTAGCGCAGCGGAAGAGGCCGTCACGTGGGGCATAAGCCTGGGACAAAAGTTCGGTCATGCCATATTCCGCATGAACTTGCGGCAATTGCCATTTTTCTTTTAGAAAATCATGTACCTGGGCGCGGGTCCATTCTTCCCTTCTTCCTTTCATGCCCCCGGTTTCCATGACGATAACTTTAGACAGGTCCATGGGATATTGTGCTGCAAAGTCCAACAGGGCAAAGGTGACCCCTAGTAAAATCACCTTCCGGCCTTGCTGCTGCACTTTATTCAGGACTTCGGCAAGGGCAGCCCAATCCTGCAGGTAAAACCCGCTTTCGGGATACCGGCTTCTGCGGATCAATTCGGCGGCCATATACACCAGCGAAGAATGCTGCCGTTCCAGGTAAGAAGGAAGCAAGGCTAAAAAGACATAATCCTCCGGAGCGCCATAGCAGGTTTCAAAAATATGCAGGAAGGTGGTCCGGTAGAGGTCGGGGTCCTGTATATAATGTCTGCTTACCTCCATGCCTGTGGTGCCGCTGCTTTCAAAAACCAGCTCCGGTAGTAACGAACCACTGACCACCCTGTGGGTTTTAAAGAAAGATATAGGTAAAAAGGGAATATCAATCAGTTGCGTCACTTGTGCCGGTTGCCGGCCTATAGCCCGGGCGTATTCCCGGTAAAGGGAGTTGTGTTCCCATTGATATTGGTATATGCTTAATGCATATTGTTCGAAATTTTCATCGTTTACCGCTGCCAGGCTATTTCTTTGCGTAATGATATGTTGAATATTCCCGTACATTTACTAAATTTGAAAACGATATGAAAAGGGCTCCTGTTATACCTGTAATGATCCTGTTGCTGCTGGCCGGTTGCGAGAAGACACCTGATACGTTTCCACCCGAACCGCAAATTTACTACCAAACTACCACTCCCCGAACAGTAGATTTGCAGCAGGCGGAATCCAATGTACGGATCAGCCTGAAATTTACCGATGGAGATGGTGATTTGGGGAGGGATCCTGGGGAAATGGAAAGGAATATTTTTTTAAAAGATTCCAGGGATACCACGGCATCTCCCTTTACCATAGATTATCCTTTTCCTTATATTCCTGATAACATAAGGCATAAAGATGGTGGATTGCAGGGAAATATTGATATTATACTG
>CAZFKK010000390.1:0-3066 GCA_964519735.1 uncultured Taibaiella sp. | reverse complement strand
TATACCCGGGATCTCATCCTATGTACCCCCGGCATCTGTTGCAGCCAGACCGGGTGTAGCCGGCAGCCTTTTTAACGAAATTATTAAGCGCCAAAACCCCGGTAAATTTGTTATTTGTATTAAAAAAATACTTACCTTTGCCGTGGAATACACGAAAAGAGGGGGCTATCAAAGCCCCCCTTCTTTTTTTTTAACAGCAATCCTAATCTTGCGAACGTCATCCATGGAGTCTATTATTCAACAAATTACCGAGAAAACGGAGGCCCTGATCGAAGGGTCAACCTTATTCGTGGTAGAGATAAAGATCAAACCTACGAATAACATCAAAATATTTTTAGATGGCGATACGGGGGTCACCATCGATGCCGTATCTAAGGTCAATAAAGCCTTATATAAGCAATTAGAAGAAGAAGCGCTATTTCCGGATGGTGATTTTTCACTGGAAGTGAGCAGTGCAGGGGTGGATCAACCTTTAAAGTTTCTGCGTCAGTATAAAAAAAATATAGGACGCAAAATAGAGGTTACCTTAAATGATGAGCAGATCCGCCTGGGCACCCTTACCGAAGTGAATGAAGAAGGTATTCAACTGGAAGAAACCATTGGCAAGAAGAAAGAAACACAGGTAACCGGAATTCCTTTTCAAGACATTAAAACAACAGTAGTTCAAATTTCATTTTAATACCAGGGAATCAGAACTTCCCGCTAAAAGCCGGATCTTTTGATTTTCAATTTCATTTTTTAAAATGGCAAGTATCAATTTAATCGAATCCTTCCAGGATTTTAAAGACGCGGAAAACATAGATCGCCCTACCCTCATGAAGGTACTGGAGGATGTATTTAAGACGCTGATCCGAAAAAAATATGGTTCCGACGACAACTTTGACGTAATTGTAAACGACCAAACGGGGGATCTTGAAATTTTCCGTCGTCGGGAGATTGTAGAAGATGGCATGGCTGAAGACGACCTGACACAGGTGCAATATTCCGATGCCATTAAGGTAGAACCGGATTATGACGTAGGAGAAGAATTATATGAAGAAGTTGATGTACTGGACTTTGGCCGCCGTGCCATTCTTGCTGCCAAACAAACGCTGGCAGCCAGGATAAGTGATCTTAAAAAGAACAGTTTATTACAAAAGTATGCAGATCGTGTAGGAGAGATCATTACCGGAGAAGTCTACCAGATCTGGCGCAAAGAGTTAATGCTGCTTGACGATGACAATAATGAACTGTTATTGCCCAAATCAGAGCAGATACCCGGCGACTTTTTCAAGAAAGGTGAACCCATACGGGCAGTGGTAAAAAAAGTGGAAATGCGCAATAACACCCCCGTTATTATCCTGAGCCGCACCCATGCTTCCTTCCTGGAAAAATTACTGGAAATAGAAGTACCGGAAATATTAGACGGCCTGATCGTGGTCCGTAAAATCGTAAGAGAGCCCGGAGAACGTGCTAAAGTAGCGGTAGAAAGCTACGATGACCGTATTGACCCGGTAGGCGCCTGTGTGGGTATGAAGGGAAGCCGTATCCATGGTATCGTTCGTGAATTGCGTAACGAGAACATTGACATCATTAACTTCACCTCTAATACCCAGCTATTGATACAGAGGGCACTTACTCCTGCCAAAGTAAACCGGTTGGATGTGAACCCGGAAACGAACCATGTAGATGTTTATATGGATTCCGACCAGGTATCCTTAGCTATAGGTAAAAAAGGAGTCAATATTAAACTGGCCCAGCAACTTACAGGATACAGTATCGATGTATTCCGTGACGTTAAGGAAACAGCCGGATTCGACATTGACCTGGAAGAATTCAGCGATGAAATAGACGAGTGGGTACTCCAGGAATTCAAAAAAGTAGGTTGCGATACCGCTTTAAGTGTCCTGGATCTTTCCATAGAAGAGTTAATACGCCGCACTGACCTGGAGGAAGAAACCATCAGGGACGTACGCCGTATCCTGGAAGCTGAATTCGAAGAGGATGGAAATGAAGCCTGACCGGGCTTTTGACCTGTCCTTAGCAGACGGCGGCACCAGTAGAGAAAAACAATTACCTTTGCAAGTTAAAACCAATAATATTGCCCTCTTTTGTACTCAACCGGCAACAGACGGGCTATTATCCATAAAAAACGCTGTGGGAAAATCCGATAGCCTGTAGGTTGAAAGTTAAATAGAAGAATGTCCATAGGAACAAATACACCACGATTGCTGGCCGCCGCCAAAGAATTCAATATCGGCAAGGAAACTCTAGTTGAGTTCCTGAAAGGGAAGGGCTTTGAAATAGAAGCAAATAAGCCCAATACAAAGCTTACCGAAGAGATGTATTCCTCCCTTCAGTCTGAATTTGCCAAAGACAAAGCGGCAAAACGCAAAAGCGATTCTATTGCTTTGCCTAAAGGTGCCCTTATGGATAACCTCCATAAAACCCAGGAACAGCTAGATCTTTCTGCCAAAGAAAAGAAGGAAACCAAGGAAAAGAAAGCGGAAAAAACAGAAAGCAAAAAAACGGAACCTGCACCGGAAGTACCGGTCAAAGAAGTCACCCCGCCACCTGTCGAAGAGCCCGTTATCACACCCGAACCTGTCGTTATAGCCGAGGAACCGGTGGTTCCCCCTGCTCCCCCGACTCCGCCGGCAGAAGAGCCTGTCGTTGCTCCTCCTGCTCCGGAACCAGCGCCGGAGGAAGTAAAAGCAGAAGAAAAGACTTCTGAAGAGCCTGCCCCTTCGGTGGAAGAGCCATCTCATATTGAGATGCAGTCGCCTAAGTTAGAAGGACCTAAAGTATTGAATAAGATCAACCTGGACGAGCTCAACCTGAGCACCCGGCCTAAAAAGGGTGTGGTCAGGAAGAAGGAAGAGACTCCTAAACCCACACCTGCAGCCAAAAAGCCGGTAACGCCTCAACCAGAACCAGTGCCGCCTCAACCGGAGGAACCTAAAGCCGCCAAGGCTGAGGAACCTGCTGCGCCTCCTGCCCCTGTTGTACCAGAGCCGTCTAAGCCAGAAGCAGAAGAAGTAAGGGAACATATCCAGATGAGGGCTCCCCGTCTCGAAGGTCCCAAAG
>CAZFKK010000389.1:2786-3068 GCA_964519735.1 uncultured Taibaiella sp. | reverse complement strand
TGGCGGCCAGAGGATACTGGCAGGCTTTTCAGGCAGTACAGAAAAGTCTTGAAAGCATCCTTAATAAGGAAAATGCCGGAGATGTTGCAGATAAGCACCATATTATATGGTATCGGGAAATGTTCGCACCCAGTGTTACGGCAGGTATTTTACGCGCTTCCGATTTGGCAGGGTATCGCAATCATCCTGTTTATATTCGACGCTCTAAACACGTTCCTCCTAGTTCCGATGCAGTTCGGGATTTAATGCCTGCATTTTTTGATTTACTGAAACAGGAAGAAA
>CAZFKK010000389.1:0-2776 GCA_964519735.1 uncultured Taibaiella sp. | reverse complement strand
GTGTAGTATTAGGTCATTTCGTATTTGTATATATCCATCCATATATGGATGGTAACGGCAGAACCGGACGTTTTTTAATGAATGTGATGATGGCTTCTGGCGGTTATCCCTGGACAGTTATTCCATTAGAAAGACGTAACGACTATATGGGAGCTTTAGAAAAAGCCAGCACAGAACAAGATATCTCTGACTTTACACAATTTCTGGCAGAGTTTGTAACAAAAAGCTAATTGTAATCATTCGTGTCCGATAAATCCTAAAATTTTAAGATTTATCGGACACGAATGATTTCGAATACGAGAATTCAAAAAATTATAAAAAATGCACCTCATAATAAAAAGGATTTGGGGAGAGCTTAGTTACCAACTTAGTTACCAACCTAAGACATTACTCACTCCCTCCATCAACAATAATACCTGAAAAAATAAAAAAATCTTTCCTTTATCAAATTATCATCGTAATATTGCAATGTAACATAAACACTATGGGAATCACAAAGACGGATATCTATTCAGAAGATCAGAATAGAATAGCTAATCTTTTTAAAGTATTAGGTCACCCTGCCAGGATTGCGATAATACAACACATTATCGATCAACATTCTTGTATTTGCAATGATTTGGTTGGAGGGCTAGGGCTGGCTCAAGCCACCATTTCACAGCATTTAAGGGAATTAAAGAACATTAATATTATTCAGGGAACGATAGAAGGTAAATCCGTATGCTATTGTGTCAATGAACCGATTTGGGAAGAAATAAAGCGTGAATTGAATCAGTTTTTTAATCAAGACGTAAAAGTGAATCAATGCTGTTAGGCGTTTTTTCAATGACACACCTACTCACATAACGCTATATCATTTAAATTATAAAGCAATGAAATTATCAGAAATTAAAGTCATCCTTCCAAATTTGAGCAATGTGCAATTTCAATTAGAAGAAGGCTCATTTGTACCAGAACACTTTCACGTGACTGAAGTAGGTCAAATCACTAAAAAATTTATCGATTGTGGCGGTGTTATCAGAAATGAAAAAGTAGTCAATTTCCAGCTTTGGAATGCAGATGATTATGAGCATCGCTTAAAACCAGGCAAACTATTACATATCATCGAACTTTCTGAAAATAAATTAGGCATGGAAGATGCAGAAATTGAAGTGGAATATCAAGCTACTACAATAGGGAAATATGATTTAGCATTTAACGGCCAACACTTTATACTTAAAAATAAGCAGACCACTTGTTTAGCTCAAGATGCCTGTGGCCTGACGCCGGAAAAGCAACAGATAAATTTAGCAGAGCTGCCTGTTAGCCAACCTAACACTTGTACTCCTGGCGGTACCTGCTGCTAAGCGGTACGGAAATTCCAAATCTTCAAATCACCATCCATGAAAATTGCTTTATTCAGCGATATTCACGCAAACTTGCCGGCATTAGCTGCATTTTTTGCCGATGTAGAACAGAGAAATCCCGACAGCATTTATTGCTTAGGAGATTTAATAGGCTATAATATTTGGCCCAACGAAGTCATTAACGAGATCCGCAAAAGAAAGATACCGACCATCGCAGGCAACTATGACTTTGGCATCGGGCATAATAGCGATGATTGCGGCTGTGCTTATAAAACCGATAGCGAAAAGGAGAACGGAGGGGTTTCAATTTCCTTTACCCATTCCATCATTCAAGACGAGGAAAGAGCCTACCTACGTACGCTTCCGGCACATATCAAAGTAGAATTCCAACTGAACGAGGATAAGCTCAATCTACTATTGGTACACGGTAGTCCCCGAAAAATAAACGAATATTTATTTGAAGACCGGGCGGAAAAAAGTATGCTCAGAATAATGGAACAGGCAGATGCAGACATTATGTGTTTCGGGCATACACACAAGCCGTACCATCGTATTTTGAATTCCGGTGTTTCCGGGCAAAATCATTTTCGTCATGCCATAAACATAGGCTCCGTGGGGAAACCGAAAGATGGCGATGTTAGAGGAGGTTATGTAATGCTTACGATCAATGAGCATAGTTCTATTTCAGATAAAGATAGTATCAGGGTAGAATTCATACGTTTTGCTTATGATGTGGAGCGGGCAGCAAAAGCAGTAGAAGCCAGCCCTTTACCTAACGAATACGCCAAAAACCTGAGAAACGGCTACTAATTAACAACACTTCCTAAACCCACGCGCTAGCCATCCTTAATTAGATGCAACCCAGACTTAAGTTTTTAGACAGGTACCTTACCCTATGGATATTTTTGGCCATGGTCCTTGGCATAGGATTAGGGTATATATTCCCCGGTATTGCCAGTGTGATGAATGAATTATCTGTAGGTACGACCAATATCCCTTTGGCCATCGGATTGATCCTGATGATGTACCCACCTCTGGCCCGGGTGGATTATTCCTTATTGCCTAAGGCCTTTAAAGATAAAAAAGTAATTGGTCTATCGCTATTACTGAATTGGGTTATCGGTACCGTGTTGATGTTCGGCTTAGCCGTATTGTTTTTGAGAAATGAGCCTGAATATATGGCAGGCTTAATTCTAATAGGACTGGCCAGATGTATCGCTATGGTCATTGTGTGGAATGATTTAGCCAACGGCAACCAAGAATATGCCGCTTTACTAATCGCCTTAAACAGCATTTTTCAGGTCCTTACTTATAGCGGCCTGGTGTGGTTATTTATCAACGTACTACCCCACAAATTAGGCTTAGCTAATTTCAATGTAAGCGTATCCATGAAGGACGTTACCCAAAGCGTATTGATTTACTTAGGCATT
>CAZFKK010000388.1:0-3079 GCA_964519735.1 uncultured Taibaiella sp. | reverse complement strand
ATTTATATGTACCTTCCCGCTGCTTTAACGGCAGCTGGCGTAAGGCATCATGGATGAAGTTTAATGATGATGTTGTTGTTGTTTGAGGCTATTTTCGTAGTTTAGCATGATAACAAACAACATGTTATTCCTGATTTATGCCTAAATGTCTTGATTTTTTTATTTTATTCTGTCTTTCGAGTGCATTGGCCAGGGCACAGGAAGGCAGAAGAATCAGGATGGGCCTTGCAGATACTACTTTCATCAGGGAGTATATCACCGCAACCGATAATTTCGACAAAAGCCAGGGAGACAGTATTGTCAAACGTTACCAATATGCGTCGGTCATGAGCAGATCCGTAGGCTACCATGAGGCCACTGCTTATTGTTTCATGAAACTGGGGTTCTATTACTTCGATGATCAACCGGATTATCCCCGAAGCAGGGCCTACCTGTATAACGCTATTCCTTATTGTAAACATTTGAAAAAGGACTATTATTGGCTGGTCCCTTATATTTATAATTTATTAGGAGCCACCTATTTTAACCTGGGGCATCATGATTCTGCCATGTTGTATTATAATCGTGCCATCCGGGTGATTGACAGTTTACCTATGCCATTGTTACCGGCAATTTCAGCATCGATATACGGGAATATAGGTAGCGTGCTCGCCGCTTCTCATCAGTTTCAACAAGGCATTCACTACATTCAAAAATCGCTAACGCTTAATTTGAAGAACAAAAAGCCGAGACAAAAAAATGCGTTAATCGCATTAAATTATGCCAATCTGGCCTCATTGCATTCCAACAATCAATTGTCGAATAAGGACAGTGCTGATTATTACTGGGAGATGGCGGCCCGTTTATACCGGGAGCTCGGCATGCGGGAGCGGCTGCAGTATGTTTACGCGAGCAGGGCAGGCACCGGAACCACGATACTTTTCAGGAATATCGGTATAGCGGAGCGTTACCTGGACACCGCTATCCGAATTGATCCTGAAGCCGCCCAAAATCATATTGCGGTCCAATCCAGCCTTACCAGCCTTTATTATTATAAAGGAGCTTACGCCGACGCTATCCGGCATGGTCAACATGTCTTAAAGTTATGTGATTCCATTGGTATGCGGGAGCGGAAGCGGGATGTCTACGAAATCCTGGCCTATGCTTACATTCACCTGGGCGATACGCTCCATAGTCATCAATACCAGCGCCGGTTTAAGCTGCTGTCCGACAGCCTGCTTAATGAGGAAATAACCCGCTCGATCGGGCAGATGGAGGTGCGGTACCGGATTGCAGATAAGGACAAAGCTTTGGCGGAAAACAAGGCTGCCCTTTACCGGCAGCGCTCCTGGCTGATCGGTAGTATTAGTTTCGGTTTAATACTCTTACTTTCTTTATTAGCCTTTCTTCGTAGTAGCCGGGAGAAGCGTCGTTTGCACCGGGAGCAATTGCAAAATCTGCAGCAACAGCAAAAAATAGCACACCTCCAGGTGAAGATGAACGCCGAGGAGCAGGAACGGAAGCGCATAGCCAGGGAGCTACATGATGGCCTCGGTGTATTATTATCCGCAGCTAAGATCAACCATGCGCTGTTGGGTAAGGTATTGGCACCGGCCTGTTCGGATGTTTTCGCTTACCGGCAAAGCAAAGATATCCTGGAGCAAATGCAGCAGGAGATCAGGATCATTGCCCATAATTTAGTACCCGACTATATTACGCACAAAAGCTTTGAAGAGGCTTTGGCGACCCTGGCGAAAAAATTTAACGATCCGGGTGTTTTCGCTATCTCTGTCTATTCCTATGGCCAGTTACGGAACCTGCATCCGGAACGGAGCTTTGCGCTATATCGGGTTATAGAGGAAATCATGCATAATGCCGTGAAACATTCCGGTGGAAAGGAATTGACCATCCAGTTGATGTACCACCAGGATCAGCTCCATATCACGATAGAAGATAATGGTAAAGGTTTTGATACGGATCTTGCGTATATGGGGATGGGGCTGCATAATATAAGAACCAGGGTAGCGCTGTTAAAGGGCCTTGTTAATCTTTCCTCAGCTAAAGACCAGGGGACTACCTATACGCTGGAAGTACCTTATTAAAGGCGCACCAACAAAATCCCTATTGGACCAGTCCTCTCTGTACGGCTACACGGACTAATCCTGCCGTGTTCCGGGCGCCTAGCTTTTGCAACAGGCTATACCGATGGCTTTCAATCGTACGTAAGCTCAAAAATAAGCGTTCCGCAATCTCTTGTGTAGTATGCTCGGCTACAATAAGCTCCAGAACTTCCTGCTCTCTTTCCGATAAGGGCGCCTGTTGTGCTAACTGCCGCTTACTCTGCATTAAGCTTCCTATCCAGCGTTGCCGGAGTTCCGGCTCCAGGTATTCCTCCCCTGCATAAACCCGCCGGATGGCTTCCGGCAAAATGTCCCTGGGTGCCTGCTTGGTCACATAACCCTTGCAACCATGCTGTAACATATCCTTGATTTGAAAGAAGCTATCCATACTACTTAAGGCAATGATCTTTAAATCCGGGTACTGCTTATGCACCATACGCACCAGCTCATTGCCCAACATCCCGGGTAGCTGGATATCCAACAGTAATATATCAGGCATGTGTTGCACCAAGCCTGCCAGCAATCCTTCGCCATCGGTGTAGGTGTCCGCTACCTCCAGATCTTCATATTGCCGCAGCATATTCACTAAACCTTCTATGATCAGTACATGATCGTCAACTATAGCTATTTTTATTTTCATCAGACATCATGGCTTTTAGGAGTGGTAACTCAAATTCTACATAGACAGCAGTGCCCCTGCTTTTACGGGCCCTGATATCAAAACGGCCCTGCAGGGCTTCAACACGGCTTTTCAGGTTGCTCAAACCTATACCCGAAAGCTTTGCCTGAGCTATATCTATCCCTTTACCATTATCCTCTATGGTCAGCATCAATAATTGGGTATGGTAATTAAGCTGTACTAATGCCGATGAGGCTTGCGCATGCTTGAGTATATTCAAGACCAGCTCCTGTACCATGCGGTATAAGGATAACTCAAAATCCAGCGGTAATTGCGGCAGGTGATCTTCACAGACAAAACT
>CAZFKK010000387.1:0-3083 GCA_964519735.1 uncultured Taibaiella sp. | reverse complement strand
TTTTGGCATACAAGGTAATCGTATAAGTCCCGGGTAAAGAGTAAGTATGGGATGGAGCGGATTCTGTAGAAAAAGGGCTGCCATCACCAAAATCCCATAAGAATTCATGAGAAGCGATCGTATTGTTCAACATTTTAACCGAGTAGGGCGCACATCCTGTATCATTGCCATTCACTTCCGGATCTAACAGAAAGTTGGTGACGACTCCGGATGCTTCAAAGTTAAATTTAAAGCTCATGTTATCATTTGTTGTATTCAATTTTTTAGGAGCATACGAAGTCGGTGTAGCGGGGAATTGATCACTGGTAGAACAGAACGAATGGTACACGATACCAAATTTATCGAAATGGGAAGTGCCTACATGGGCGTGGTCCGATCCCGGGCTCCCGAAATAGGAACCAAATAACAAATCGGCAAATCCGGGAGTGATCACACAAAACCAGAAACTTCTGGTTGAGGTATTAAAAGCATCCGGCGTCGTCGGTCTTCCTGCCGTTGCGCCCATACCTGACACATAAATATTATCACAAATATCCAATAAAAAAGCAGTGGGTAGATAGGTAGGATTCGATGTAGGAGAATTTACCACATTACCTACGCGAGTGGACATAATTGAAGAAGACAGGTCGGGGGTTAATTTATCAATATAGACATCTGTACTCGGTATCGACCAAACCCCTTGACTAATAGGATAATCTCCGGCCGTGCGCCCTAATACATAAACATTGTCAGAGACATCTATCTGAAGTTTGGTCGCGTTATCTGAAGATGTGGTACCCAAATAGGTAGAATGTATCATCTCCCCGTTAGCAGGATTGAAGATAGAGACAAAGCCATCCCAGGTACCGCCGGGAGCCAGGGGATTAATCGTGCCTGGTGTTGTAGGAAAATTCTTGCTCTTCGTCCCGCCACATACTACCAACCGGTTATATTCATTATTGAACACGGCATTATAAATACAATCGTCCTCACTGCCGCCAAAATACGTACTGTACAAAAGTTGGGAACAAGCAGGATTCAATTGAAACAATACCCCATCGTATCCTCCGCCAAGGGTCGCTTGTCTAGCATTTGACGTTACAGGAAAATTTGCCGAATTCGTATTACTAACTACCCAAATATTGTTATGCTCATCAAAAGCTATTTCACAAGGCCCTGTACGTGCGCCTCCGTTTGCTAAGGAGGTGCTTGTTGAATTAATATCTATCAACCAGGCGTCATTAGCGGAACCACCCATAAAAGTAGAGCCCAGCAAAGATTTTCCATCAACAGAAAAATGGACGACAAACATGTCCGATCCTCCATTAAAAGTGCTATCATAAGCACCGGTAGCCATAGGTAGGTTAGGGGATCCGGTAGCACCCACTACAATCAATTCATTATTTTTATTCGTCCGCATAGCATTAGGCACATCAACACCGCTTCCTGCATAATAGGTGGAGTAAAGGAGGGAAGACCCTGTAGCGTTATATTTATTGATACACACATTTAACGAGCCAAATCCGGTAGATTGGAACGCACCCGCGGTAGTAGGCCATCCCGTCATATTGCCCAGTGCCCCTACATACATATTCCCCAAATCATCATAAGTGGTACTATGTGCATAATAGGCTCCGGTTGTCCCTCCACTATAAGTAGCAAAAACCAGGTTCGGATCTATAATTAAAGGATAGTTCGGATTGTACCCTTTGGGAAACTCATAAGACAACCTGCCTTTAAGCAGTTTATACCTGGAAGGCACCGGTACTTCTTTACCTGCAATTAACTGGTAAGTGTAAGGAGCCTGCTCTATAATTTCATTAACCGTAGTTTTAATTTTCAAATGACCCTCTTTAGTGATTTCGGGACTCACCCCGTCAAAGGATAAAGCGATTTGATGGGGATCAGCGCCGACAGCAACGATAAAATCGTATTTCAGCGATGTACCCTGACTATAAACAGCTACATCAACGCCGTTATACACTTGCTGTTGAATCACCTTCTGGTACAGGCTAACTCCTCCGACCCATTGGGAACGGTCGTTACCAATGAAATAATTGTGATAGCGTTCCAGTTTGCCCTCATTCAAATAGGTCGTATTTTTATTGGCTCCTACAAAGTTTACCTTATAAGCATGGTGATGGATGATTTCATCCGTGACATCATGCCCCTCTTCAGAAAGGTCATGTAAGCGATTCAGGTCCTCAATTTTCACAAAACTATATACAAAGCCTTGATCAGTCAAAAACATAGCGCCTTCGGGAACTTCTACTTTAAACTTAGCCTCTGCTGTCCACTGGCCTTTATTTTCTATAAATCCCAGCTTTGGGTCTTGTTCTGTTCCGGGTACTACACCCGGATCATGTGCCCAAAGACAGCCTGTCGAAAAAGCAATCAGGATAACGCTTAAGATAATTTTATGAAAATTTAAATTCATCTGGTCATTTTTAAATAAAAACAGCATTGCAAAATACATAAAAACACGCATTTTTAAAAGCTTTAGGCTGAGAAAAGACATAATTAATGCTGAATATGCCCTTCCAAAAGTAAATTTAGAACAGAATGTGAAATTTTAAGTTAAAATAAATACTTTTGAGCCACCAATGAGTATTATCAGCCCGGCCATAAAAAGGATTATGAAATTGCGCCTGAGCGCAATAGATAACTTTGCACTTAACCCTATTGATACCCAAAAGCAGGTTTTTAATGATCTAATCGGTTCCGCGCAATTCACAGAATTTGGTAAACAATATAATTTTGAGCATATCAACTCCATCAGGGAGTTTAAAGAAAAGGTCCCGATTCATGATTATGAATCCCTTAAACCTTATATTCAAAAGACACTCGAAGGACACCAGAATGTGCTTTGGTCCGAACCCATTAACTGGTTTGCCAAAAGTAGTGGCACGACCAGCGACAAAAGTAAGTTTATCCCGGTAAGCAAGGAATCCCTTGATGACACTCATTTTAAATCGGGTAAAGATGTATTGGCATTATACCTCCGGCAATTTCCACAAAGCGGGATTACGAATGGAAAATGCCTCACTATCGGCGGCAGCCACCAAGTCAACCAGTTAAGCGCTGATTCTTTTTATGGCGACCTC
>CAZFKK010000386.1:0-3091 GCA_964519735.1 uncultured Taibaiella sp. | reverse complement strand
GTTCAAAAATGCCAGCCGAAAATTACTGAGTACGGCTTTGAACCAACTGGCCTTTTATGTCAGCCAGGTAGCCCGCGGAGAGTTGCCTGTCCTGTTGAGTTCCGGCTTCATCATCTCCAGCTATCCGAGATCCGGTGATGTTCCGGAAGTGATCCGGGGTGTTATGCTGCGGGATGCACGCCAAAGCGGACAGATGCGCCTGGACTTCAGCAAGCAATCGAAAGTGTTGCTTTATGAGTATCGCTATGGACAGGAATCCGATGGCGAGGGTCAGGTGCATTGGTCGGAGCCTATCAGCACCACCTCCTCAAGGGGGAATATCATTGCCCCGGTAGTCCCCCACCAACGCTACCAAGTCCAGGTCCGTGCGGTCAATACCTATGGCAGGTCCGTATGGAGTGATGCCGTGGGGCATTATGTAAGGTAGTCATTTTGATCCACCACCCGGTCAGGTTGCCGGCAACTTTTCCGGGTGGTTTTTTTTCTTCATTTTAAAAACCCAGAATATGTCTTTAATGATTTCAATGCCTTTACGAAAGGCCCCTCGCTCGCGCTGGCTTACGCCGGCAGCAGATTCCTGGTTAACACTGGGCGTCACCGGTTTCCTCATCCTCTTTATGTATAGCGGCCCTATACTACGAGCCGCTGATCCCGCTGCAGCTGCTGCTGACCCGGGTATCCTGAGTTTAATCGTGCTGGCCGTCCTGGCATTACTGGCCTTTATCGCCCTCAGCCTGTGGTTGCTCGGCCTGCTCTGGCCGGTATTCCGGGACTACCGTAACCTTCATTTCAAAATCAATTTTAAAACTTTATTACCATGGCAAAAAATAATGGTGTACCTGCTTTCCTTCTTTTTGTTGCTCTATGCGTTTGTCGCTTGTTTATCGGCGGTGTTATAGCGCAACCTGCTGTTGATCCCGCTTCCGGGGAGGAAGCCAGGGCATGTAAGCGTTTTTCCCGGCATCGGTTGCGGCAGGTTTATACCGCGGAACTGGGCGTCACGGAAGCTACAGGCCGGAATGACGGGCAGCGTGTGGAAACCTACCTACGTTATACCGGTCTGGGCAAAGGCCATGACTGGTGCTCGGCATGGATCTCCTGGTGTTTTGGCCAGGCAGGGCAATCGCAGCCCCGTAATCCCTGGTGCCCGGCCTTATTTCCACGGTCACGGATCATCTGGTCCTACAACAAAGAAGGGGTAGTGGTGCCCCGGCCGGGCGATGTATTCGGGCTTTGGAACAGCGATCTCGGTCGTGTGGCACATGTCGGCTTCGTAGACCAATGGACCGGCACTTACCTGATCTCCATGGAGGGTAACAGCAATAATGCGGTGGAACGAAGGCGAAGGACGGTATCTTCCATCTACCAGGTGGCGGATTGGGTAAGATAAGTTGCATGGCTCCGGAAGGCTTTTTTTCTCGTCACGAACGCCAGGATCATCCGCCACGAACGTTGCGGACATGAATTTTGGAGTGCCTTTGTGTCGTTGCGTGCAAAAGCACCGTACCAGGCCCGTCGCGAGAAAAAAAGCACTTCTGTCACCTGATCATCATCTCCATAAAAATCAACTTTTCTATGAAACAGATCTACTACATTATCCTTCTGTCACTATGCAATGCCTGCGGCCTGCAACACAAGATCCGGCACCGCCAGGACCGGCAGGAAACAGAACAGCACGCTACGGTACATACCGATAGCCTCCGAATAGAGCAAGCGGTAACCCGTTTGTACCTGAGCAGTAAAGATAAGTTGATCCGGACAGAAGTAATACCCGATGGCATTTTCCGGTACAGTCCCGAAGAAGGGTTTACAGGGAAAGCCACTAAGGTGAGCATACAACAAATACAACACCATACCCAAAGTGTACAAGACAGTATGCGGCTTGTCCTCAGCCATAAGGAGCTGTCCCGGAGCGAAGGGAATCGTCGAAGCAGGCACCGGGAAAGAGACCTGGTCAGCAAGCAAAAACATCCCGGTTGGCTTGTCCTGTTTTTGACTATAGGGATGGCTCTGCTGCTGGTCTTCCTGCTGGTCCGCATAAAGCGCCGCGACGATTGAAATTTCCCTTCACCTTCGGAATTTAAAATATTCGCTTAGCCGGTGGTCCTTGCCTTTGAGCATCGCCGCTATCATATCCATGCCGATAACGGAAAAGGTGATGCCGTTACCCCCGAATCCCAACACGAAATAGGTGCTGGGAAAATCCGGGTGTTCGCCTATATAAGGTAAGCCGTCCCGCGTCTCGCCAAAAGTACCTGCCCATACGAAATCTATCCTGAAATCATAATGAGGGAACATTTTCTGCAACTTCTTAGCTAACAGCCTGCTTTTTTTGTCTAATAGCCCGTCTCTTTTTTGCGCGTTTACAAATTCTTCATCCTCACCGCCGATCAGCAAGCGGTTATCATCCGTGGTGCGCATATAGATATAAGGTTCCGCGGTATTCCAGAACAAGGTATCTTCCAGGTAAGACTGATTGTCTGCCGATTGTTCTCCTACAAGAGCATAAGTAGAAAGTAAGTTGACAAAATCGTCTTTGATCAGTTCTACGCTTTCAAAACCGTTGCAATAGATGATCTTTTTGGCTTTAATTGTAGTGCCATATTCCGTCGTTACGGTTACGCCCTGTTTCCGGTAGCTAACCTTACTGAGCTCCGTCTTGTCATAGATCCGTAATCCTTTCCGGTGATTATAGGCAAGGAGATCATGTGCCAGGCGGAAGGCGTCAATGCTGGCGCCTTGAGCAGACAGGATGCCTCCATAGGCGTTTTTAAGCTGGTACTTAAGTTCGATCTCATCAGCCTCCAGCCAGGTCACCGGGAAGCCGTGTTCTTTACGGGCCTCAAATTCTCTCTTGAGCTTGACCACATCTTTTTTATAAGCAGCAAAGTATAAAGAGGTCTTCTTTTTAAACCCGCAATCCGATCTCACTTTTTTGGCCAGCTTTCCCAGGTCATCGATGGAATCAAAACAAGCTTTGTAACTTGCTACCGCACCTTCCTCACCGATTTGCCCGATGAGTTCATGCAAGGGGACATCGATCTCATACTGGAGCATCGAAATGGTGGCGGAGGTGCTGCCATTGGCGACT
>CAZFKK010000385.1:0-3096 GCA_964519735.1 uncultured Taibaiella sp. | reverse complement strand
ATTCACTATAATCGGGATATTGGTACTGTCTGTAATTACCATTTGTTTCATTATCATCCTGGGTATCATCAATGAATTATTAAAGACATTTATTCATAAATCAGTTATTAAATATTTAGTTGTAATCATTGTCAGCTATGTTTGTATTTGTTTTTTACAGAATGAAGACAACCAGCTTTTTTACCTGGCCACTTTATTCATGTCCTTGGTCGGCCTTTTATTGCTGGATAAATTTGGTTTGCCCTTAAATACGGCCACAAATTCTAAAGATTACACGAACTCTCCACACACTTATATCTGGTTTGCCATATTATGTGCCTGGATTACCCTGGAAATATTTTACTTTAACAATACCAAAGAAAGAGAATTGCGCAAGATTTTTGCCCAAAAAACAGTGCAAACTGATGCTGCTGAAATATCCTATGCTTTTTTCGACCTCAGCAATCGCCTCCAAAAAGACACCTTTCTCAACAAACACTGGAACGGGCAATTAGTAAACAGGCGCCCGGAGGAAGCTAAAGCTTTATTAAGAATGCCACAGTTGGATCAATTAAAAAAGTATGTTGTTGATTTTTATTATTACCAGGCGAATTATACTCCTTACGCAGGCAGTGATTTCATTGCAGATATGCTGTTAAAAAAAGCAGACAGCCTGCATGCGCTCCAGGGAAGCAATCGTCACGAAATAATTAATATTGGTAAACTACCAGGGAGAAATAATGTTTTTTTTGGAATAATCCCTGTAGTAACAGCAAATAAGACAGATACCGTAGGTTACCTGGGGGTTGGCATTTCCCGGCAATTATTGCCTAGAAAAATATCGGTTTCTACCTTCCTCGAAAGCAACAGTAATGCTACGGATCAGCAGTACCTGAAAAATTACGCTTACAGTATTTACTATAATGGGATACTTAAAGATCAGAGTGGAGATAAATTATTCCCTTATCGCAACAAGCGTCATTACCAAGGCGTGGAATTTACTTTTAAGGAAGAATGGTCTCAATCTGTACTTAATTATTGGCCGGATCATCATACTCTGGTAAAAGTAATTTATAAAAGGAACCTTATCACCAATATTATATCCCTTTTCAGCTATGTACTGGGGGTCATGCTATTGTTATTTGGACTGGTGCTATTCATTCGTTATTTCATTGTCAGGAACCACCATGAGCAACTAAGGTCTCAAAAACTAGTAGCGGGACTCACCATAAGATCTAAAGTGAATCTGGCCATACTCATTACCGTATTCTTTTCTCTTCTGGCTGTTGGCGTAGCCACCCTGGCCTTCATTGATTTGAAATACAGGGACAATCAACGGAAAAAACTACAGGGAATGCTCCTGTATTTTAGCCAGAATCTGTTGCATTATGTCGGCGCCGGCAACAAATTTCTTCCCTCTTCTGATACTTCTAACGGGAATCAAAAGCTCCGTGACCTCAATTCAAGGCTCAATGAATTGGCAGAAGAGCAAGGTGCAGCCATAAATCTATATGACATTAATGGCAAACTATTGGCTTCTACCCAACATGAATTAATCAATAAAGGCTATATATCAGAATTGCTAAGAAGGGATGTTTTTCTCGCGCTCCGCTCAGGACTGCAATCGGAATGGATCGGAGCAGACAAAATAGGCACCTTAAAGTACCAAAGTATGTATGCTTCACTAAGGAATAATAATCAAGATATTATTGCTTATATTCACTTGCCTTATTTTGCAGCACAGGCTGAACTGAATGATGAAATATCCAGTATCTTACTCTCTTTAATTAACATCTATGCTTTTATTTTTTTCATTTCGGGATTGTCTGCTATTTTTATTTCAAACAGTATTATCCGTTCTTTCAAACTATTGATCAATCAGTTCAGGTCGATCAGGTTAAAACATAATGAATTAATTAAATGGCCCTATAGGGATGAGTTAGCATTGCTGGTCAATGAATACAATGTAATGATCCGTAAAGTGGAGGAAATGGCCAGTAAGATGGCACGTACGGAAAGAGAAGACGCCTGGCGGGATATTGCCCGGCAGATAGCGCATGAAATTAAGAATCCGCTCACCCCTATGAAGCTGAATATACAATACTTACAACAGGCAATTAAAGACAAAAGGCCTAACATTGAAGTAATGGTGACTAAAGTTGCTGAGACAATAATTGAACAGATTGAGAATCTGAATGTTATTTCAACAGAATTTTCCAATTTTGCCAAAGTGCCTGAAAGCCATCCGGAACTATTATCCCTGGAAGAATTGCTCAGTACGGTAGTTGCTTTATTCCAAAATGAGGAAAACATTATGATTCAACTCGACATAAAAGAACATAATTTACATATTTATACAGACAGGAGTTATTTCATTAGAATATTTAATAATTTAATTAAAAATGCTATCCAGGCTATCCCAGAAGATGATACAGGAATTATAGAAATTACCTGTTCCAGGTTAAAAGAAGATCAGGTGCAGATCTCTATTAAAGACAACGGTGCAGGGATTCCGCAGGAATTGCAGCCCAAAATATTTGTACCTTATTTTACTTCCAAATCCTCCGGCACAGGTATAGGTTTAGCGATGACGAAAAACATGGTTGAATCTTCCGGTGGAAAGATAGAATTCAGCTCCCAGGAAGGAGTAGGCACTACTTTTTTTGTGCAGTTGCCCTTAGCTGAAAATGGGTAATAGAACAGCCTCTGGCATCTGTTATGGCATTATCGTGTGTTTTAGGTACAACAACAATGGAAATCATTCAGCATAAGAAATTTATAAGATAAAAGCGGCAACATCTTTTTTGCTTTATATTTGTTTCTTATACTGCTAAAGGGAAGTTTTTATTAAAAAATTCCCCTAAATGTTATTGATTATCACGGTTCATGACGACTTTTGTATTATAACTCAAAGATGCGTAAGTTTTTTAAGATAGCGCTTTATATATTGTGCAGCATATTGCTGTTGATTTTACTGGTCATCGTGTTTTTACAAACACGATGGGGGAAAAATTTTGTTCGTACCCAGGCGGTTAATTACCTGAATGGTAAATTGGAAAACAGGGTAACGATAAGTAACCTGGATTATCATATCCCTGACATGTTCCTGCTGGAAGG
>CAZFKK010000384.1:0-3103 GCA_964519735.1 uncultured Taibaiella sp. | reverse complement strand
ATTACCGTAGCCCTTGCTGATGATCATCCTTTAATATTGAATGGGATCAGTCATTTATTGAAGCCGCTCACCCATATTGAAGTGATCGCCCTGTACAGTTCCGGCAAAGAACTGCTGGAAGGACTGGCCCTGCAGCAACCGGATGTGCTTCTACTGGATATCAATTTCCCGGATACCACGGGAAATGAACTGGCCCGGGTGATTTCAGCAAAATACCCGAAGGTGCGCATATTGGCGCTGACAAGTGTAGATACCCCTTTCCAGGTAAAGGACATGATGCAAAATGGCTGTACGGGATACCTGTTGAAGAATGCAAAGCTGGAGACCCTGGCAGCGGCCATAGAACAGGTATTCGAAGGGCAACAATACCTGGAACCGCACCTGAAAGAACAGATGCTGGGCGCTATGCTGCAACGTAAGAAAAATGTGCTGCTTACCAAGCGGGAGCAGGAAATCCTGAAACTGGTGTGTGAGGGAGATTCGAACAGGGAAATTGCCGAAAAACTCTTTGTCAATATCCGCACCGTGGAGAACCATCGCTTCTCCCTGTACAACAAATTTGATGTAAAAAACGTAGCCGGCCTGGTGAAGATAGCCCTGCAGAACGGGCTCATTTAGCGCTTTGCTTACTGACTTTATGGTGAAGGATTTTGTCTTATCATTACCGCTTCCTGGCTCATACCTATACCGAAACCTCCCATTGAGGTAGAGGTGCTGAGCGTACTTCATTTGTGCAGGTTGTCATTTTTCCTTACCTTCACCCTTCAACAACGTAATTATCTTAATTACGCATCGGTTCGTCCATACCCTTGCCTTACTTTCAGGCACAATTTATTTCGAGCCATTTTCAGGGAACATTAGATTGCAAAATTCGCATCTTGCTTTATTTTTCCCGTTACAAAATGTAAAGACTATGCAAGACAATACTTCAGGTATTGGATTAAGGAAATCTTTTGGATTAAAAATGGCTATCATCATAGTAGTCAGCGCTATTGTTGGTTCAGGTGTTTTTAAAAAGGCTGCACCGATGGCAGAACTGCTGCACGCGCCTTGGTTGGTAGTATTAGCCTGGTTGCTTGCAGGCATTATTATCCTGTTCGGCGTTTTATCAATCGCAGAATTAGGTACTTTGTTTCCCTCATCTGGCGGACCATTTCTCTGGCTGGAAAAAATCTATAGTAAGGCTATTGCTTTCTTTTACGGCTGGTCTTGCTTTACTGTCATTCAAACAGCTGCTATTGCCTCTGTAGCGTTTGTATTCGCCGGTGCTTTAGATACTTTTTTCGTTTTGCCTAGGGTATCTGCAGGATACGAATCTATACATTTCCTGGGGTTATATCCATTAAAAAATATCGGGGCCAAGATAGCGGCGTCGCTGCTCATTATTGCTTTGACGATGGTCAATATCAGGGGGGCTAAAAACGGGGGAAACATCAGCCTGTTGTTTACATTGCTGATATTATTGGCAATTATTGCTATTGTCTTTTTGGCTTTTTTCGGAGGTGCAGGAAGTATCCAAACCTTACAATCTGCTTCTGTAAACTTTCCTGAAAACGGCTTTACTGCATTCGGGTTTGTGAGTGCCATGGTATTGGCTATGCGGGCAGCATTCTGGGGATACGAAGGCTGGATAGCCTTGGGATTTATCGGGGATGAAATCAACGAACCTCGTAAACACCTTCCCAAAGCGCTCATAACGGGTATTGCTATCATAATACTTGTTTATATTCTGGTTAATTCGGCTTACTTCTTCGTGATGCCGGTTGATGCAATGATTGCCGGTACACACCAGAATGAAAACAGCATTGCAGCGGTCCTGGTGGTGGATAAGATGTTGGGAAATGGTGGTGCATACATCATCAGCGGAATGATTCTGGTTTCTACTTTCGGCTGTACCAATGCCACTATTCTGGTATCTGCAAGAATCTATTACGCGATGGCTCAAAGGGGCTTATTCTTTAAAAAAGCAGCGCTTACACATCCGGGAAATAAAACGCCGCATTATGCCTTAATCTATCAGTGTATCTGGGCCTGCCTCCTGGTATTTTCCGGTTCTTTTGATTTTTTAACCGACCTCGTGGTGATATCCGGATTTATATTTTTCGGATTAATTGTCTGGGGGGTGGTTCGATTAAGAAAAAAGATGAAAGAGGCGCCACGCAGCTTCAAAACACCCTTGTATCCTTTTGTTCCATTAGTATTTGTGCTATTTTGCATAGTCCTGATTTTAATATCATTCATAGAGTCGCCTTATAAATCATTGACCGGCATTTTACTGATTGCTTCCGGGTTGCCGTTTTATCTTTACTGGAACAGGCAACAACGAAAAAATAGTCCTCAGAAAAAAGACAAAACGTTAGCATAATTATAACGACACCCGGATAATTACACACAGAAACGGACTTATTAAATACACAAATAAAATGAAAAGCATGACCAATATTGAAGTTCAAAGCAGTATTTACAGCACCCTTTTGAAGCAGTTACAGCAATTAGGTTTCAACGAAAATATTACTCATATTATCAATTCCATCATTCTCCTCTTAGGATTCTCAATTTTACTATATACGATCGACTATTTACTGAGGAACTTTATCCACGCAATCGTAATACGCATAATGCGTAAAAGCAAAACAAAATTTGACGATTACCTCTTGAAAAACAAGGTGCTGAAAAGCCTTACTCATCTTGTGCCGTTAATATTAGCCAAACAATTTTTGCCCTTAATTTTTGCTGGCTTCCCCAAATGGACAGCGCTCACTTTAAGCATAACAGAAGCGCTTATCCTATTCACTTTCGCATTAATTATAAACGGACTAGCCAAATCATTCAGAGATTTATTTAAAACCAGGGCAGCTTTTGAGGATAAGCCTCTGGACAGTTATATGCAATTGATAAGCATACTGATCTTCTCTATATGCGGCATACTTATTTTCTCGGAACTTACCGGTAAATCTCCGGTGGCGTTTCTGATATCACTGGGAGCGGCTTCTGCTGTATTAATGCTCATCTTCAAAGATACTATACTTGGGTTTGTTGCGAGCATTCAGGTGTCTGCCAACGATATGGTAAGAATAGGTGACTGGGTGGAGATGCCTAAATA
>CAZFKK010000383.1:0-3116 GCA_964519735.1 uncultured Taibaiella sp. | reverse complement strand
GATACAGCAAGCTCCGGGCAAACCAGTTGCAGGGTATAGCCGGAAAGGTCCAGCTCGATACGGGACAAGGCTTCACCCCTGCCAGCAGCGTAACAAGGTTGGTTAATGAGGAAAAAGGGACAATCACTTCCTAACTGAAGTGCATATTGTTGCAGGCTTTCTTCACCAATTTTTAAGTCAAAATAATCATTTAACATCCTGAGCATAAAGGCTGCATCTGCCGAGCCTCCCCCTATTCCCGCGCCCATAGGCAATGCTTTGTGCAGGAAGATGTCCAGAGGGCGAAGCTGTTGTGGAAAGTCTTTGCACAGTAATTGTAAGGCCTGGCTTACCAGGTTTTGATCCGGATCTCCCTTCACTTCCAGCCCGGATAGGAACATCCGGCTTTCTGAATGAGTTCCCGGAAGGATCTCCAGCGCATCGCAGGCTTTCACCGGGTAGAAAACAGTTTCCAGGTTGTGGTACCCGTCCGGCCTTTTGCCCGTTACGGATAAGCCGATATTGATTTTAGCATTAGGAAAAGACAACATAGAGGTCGGATGGCTAATAATGGATGCTGTAAAGGGTATACACCTGATTGTTTTTTTAAGGGCCCTTAAATTATATTTTCAAAGCCTGCAAATTATCAATAAATTTGAACATTCATTGTTCCGGGCTCTAAATTGCCTGTGTAACAGGCAACCGCTTTTATGCAAGAAATTATTTCATTGAAAGATATCCGAAAGAATTATTACCTGGGTAAAGAACCTGTTCCGGTGTTAAAAGGGATCGAGCTCCTTATTGCGCCCAATGAATATGTGGCTTTGATGGGGCCTTCCGGGTCCGGAAAATCTACCCTGATGAATATACTGGGTTGCCTGGATACGCCTTCTGCCGGCCAGTATATATTGAATGGGAAGAATGTGAGCCATATGAAAGATGATGAATTGGCCAAAATACGTAATGAAGAGATCGGGTTTGTGTTTCAGCAATTCAATTTATTGCCCAGGCTCACCGCCTGGGAGAATGTAGCGGTCCCCCTTATTTACGCCGGTATAGCTAAAAAAGAACGGCATGAGCGTGCCCATGAAATGTTGGAAAAGGTAGGTCTTGCCGACCGGGCGCATCATAAACCTAATGAGCTTTCCGGGGGGCAATGCCAGCGTGTGGCTATAGCCAGGGCGCTCATTAATAACCCTGCTCTTATCCTGGCAGATGAACCTACAGGTAACCTGGATTCTAAAACCTCTGTGGAAATCATGGACTTGTTTGAAACCATCCAGTCCTCCGGCAATACCGTAGTTGTGGTGACCCATGAAGAGGATATTGCAGCACATGCGCATCGTATTATCCGTATTAAAGACGGAGTAGTGGAAAGGGATGAACGGGTAGTACGGGATAAGTGGGACAGGTAGGTATTTTTCCGCTTTGACAAATAAAACTTCAATCATTGTAACACCCGGCAAAAATCAAATTATGGCATTCAGAGTATATACCAAAACAGGAGATAAAGGAAGTACAGGCCTGATCGGGGGCACCCGCGTAGCCAAAGATCATATCCGTATAGAGGCCTATGGCACGGTAGATGAATTGAATTCTTACCTGGGTCTGTTGAATGACCACCTGGGTGATGCGGGTATTCACGCCTGGATCCTGGAAATTCAGGACCGGTTATTTACTGTCGGTTCCTCTCTGGCTACCGACCCGGAAAAGGCGCCTAAAATGAAACTACCGGATCTGCACGAGGAGGATATCACATGGCTGGAACAAAGAATTGACGAAATGGATGAGGTATTGCCGGCCATGAAGTCCTTTGTGCTTCCCGGCGGCCATGTAGCCGCCAGCACGGCCCATGTAGCCCGCTGTGTATGTAGGAGGGCAGAAAGGCTTTGTGTGCATATGCACAGCCAGGGAGAGTTTGTGGCCGAAGTCGTGCTGAAATACCTCAACCGGCTTTCCGACTTTTTGTTTGTATTAGCCAGGTTTATTGTCTTTAGAAATGGAGGAGAAGAGCTGCCCTGGAGGCCGAGGGTATAAGATGAACCAGTAGTAAATTATCCTATATATCAATCAAGAAAAACGGCAAATCAATGAACAATAAAGGAATCCTGATCATATAAAGGAAAATGCCTTTTGAGTTGATGTGCCGAAACCTTATATAAGTCCCATTTGCATAGCAATCTTAACCAAACCCGCGGTATTTTTCACATCCAGTTTTTGAAGCAGGTTGTACCGGTGATTTTCTGCGGTACGAAACCCGATGAAAAGTGCTTCTGCAATTTCTTTGGTCGTACATTCATTGGCAATAAGCCGGAGGATTTCTTTTTCTCTTTGGGATAAGCGAGGTAGTAAGGGCTGTTCCGGTTGCGTTTCTTTGTATTTTATCGCATTGCGGAAGAATATTTCTTTAAGCGAAGGATCCACATAGGTTTCCCCTCTATAAACGGTTTCAATAGCTTCTACTAAGGTAGCCGCGCCTGCTCCCTTGAGCAAATAGCCTTTACTTCCTCTGCGCATCATACTGTTCACCGTAGCGGGAGCATCAAGGCTGGTCAGGATCAGGATCTGCATTTTGGGGTATTTTTTAATAATCAAGGGCAACAAGTCTTTTGCAGAGCCATCGGGCAAGGAGATATCAAGAAGCAATACGTCAGGTTGTGCCTCTGCCAAGCCGGCCAACAAGTCGCTTCCGGTTTGGTAGCTTTGCATGACTTTAATATGGCGGTATGGCTTTAATATCACCGCTAGTCCGGCTAATACCAGTGGATGATCATCTACTATAGCGATATTAATTTTGTTCAGTACCCGACTCAAAATGCTATTTTTTATTAATCAAATATATATAATATTTCTCGAAGAACATAAATCAAAAAATGAAATGATTAGAATGATAAATCTATATATTTGTTAATTCTATGTGTATGGAAGTTCCTTTTGGCTCACAGGGATGTATTTCCAAAGTGCCATTCAGGGCTTTAAGTGCTGTTTTGATACTTTTTAAGCCCATGCCATCCTTAGCTGTCTCCGGTTGCATGCCCACGCCATCATCTTCTACGGTAAGGCTTAAAAAACCCTTACGGTAATTCATCTGTACCAATACCTGCCGGGCATTAGCATGCTTAATGATATTTTGAATC
>CAZFKK010000382.1:1636-3122 GCA_964519735.1 uncultured Taibaiella sp. | reverse complement strand
GAGAGAAAATATCCCGTCACATACACATTACCGCTGCCGTCCACCGCTACACCAAAACCATAGTCGGCACTCCTGCCCCCCATACCTTTAGCCCAGTCAAACGTTTGGGCATTTCCTACCATACAAGATATGGCAAGGCATAAGCTCGGCAATAGCTTTAAATACTTAGCTAATCTTACCTGCTTCTTTGTTGGTTGCTTGCTCATTAGTTTTGAATTTTTAATTTTAAGAAATCCTCTATTAGAAACATTACTTTATAAAGGTAAAACAGGTAGCCATAGCCGGGAAAGTCCTTTATTTAATATAATCTTAATGTATCGCTATTCTTAACTAAAAAAAATAAACCAGGCGAAAAGTACATATATTTAATATAAGATTAATTATGCTGTGATAGGCTAAAATATTATAGCAATTGTTTTATTGTCAGTCAGTTTCATATATATTTGTTTTTAGCAAGTGGGATATTATCCTTAATTTGCATAAGATTGTGGAAGAAATTGCAGCTGTTAGCCGATGCTGCAAAATATGATGTGTCCTGCTTGTCCGGCGGGGGCTCAAGTACTGGGGGAATGCTTCTGAACAAACCCGGAACCGTTACAAACAAAAACCGGGAAAGGATAAAATGTATAGTTTAATAGAGATTAAGATTTCTTGAAGCATTTTTCTTCATGTTTAGTAGTTCCTATAAAAATACAATAGCTTCATTTAGGACACTGTCAGCTTAATGCATATTTACGCTAAGAATAATTCAAAATAAAAAACCGCCCCAGGCTTGAGGCGGTTGCTTGTTTTGTTTATATGCTTAATGTAAGCTAATAAATGCATGCGTACTGCATATAGCGGGACTGCGGGAAAAAGAAAACGGGAGTGCATCGCTTTTTGCTCTGCTGCTCCCGCACTTACTTTGTAGTTCTACCAGGATTCGAACCTAGACTAACTGAACCAAAATCAGTTGTGCTGCCATTACACCATAGAACTCCGTTATTCACTAATGGGCTGCAAAGGTAATAATTTTTATAAAAAAACAAAATTTTCCAGGGGAAAAAATTACTGCCAGATGAACTTATAAAAAACAATTAAGAGTACAAACAAGGCAGAGCCTACCAGGATTCCCTTTACGGTAAGGTATTTTTTCCTGTTGAGAAAAAAGTAAAAAGGGATCAGGTTGGCGATTAAGGCAAGAGAAACCGCTTTGGAAGCATTGTTCATGGCATAAGGGTTATCAAAACGCACAAACATAGATAGGTATTGATGGAAAGGCGTAGCGCTGCCAAACCATAAGAAATAAAGCACCACCAGGGCTAATAAAGGGAAAAGAATAGCCAATACAAAGCCTAATGCGGCAATATCATATTTTGCCTTTCTTTTTTGAAGCCTGGACGGATCCAGTGGGTTTTGAACAGGACTATTATTCATTTGCAGAAATTTATTGTGTTAGAAAATAAATACCACCAGGGAATCACTTCATGGCAGCTTCTATTTCCTC
>CAZFKK010000382.1:0-1626 GCA_964519735.1 uncultured Taibaiella sp. | reverse complement strand
GCCTGTTTTCGTAAGCCAGAAATTATTTTCAATCCGGATACCTATCTGCTCTTCTTCAATATAAATTCCCGGCTCTATGGTAAACAGCATACCTTCTTTTACCGGCTCATTACGGGTACCTATATCATGAACATCCATGCCGAGGTGGTGTCCGATGCCGTGATAGAAGTATTGACGATAGGCCGGGTTTTCCTTATCCTGGTTTTTGATGTCCGATGCAGAAATAAGGCCGATGAGCTTTAGTTGCCTGGCCATTTCCTGGTTTACCTTTTCGATATAGTCCGCATAATTGATCCCGGGCTTTAACAGGGATTTGCAAAAATTATGCACATTCAGGCAGGCGTTATATACTTCTTTCTGGCGTTTACTGAATTTTCCATTAACGGGGATCGTACGCGTCAGGTCTGCACAATAGTTGCCATATTCCGCGCCAAAATCCATGAGAAGCAACTCACCGGATCGGCATTCCTGGTTATTGTCCACATAATGAAGGGTCCGGGCGCGGTCTCCACTGGCAATAATACAGCCATAGGCATGTCTTGTCGCCCGGTTACGCAGGAATTCATGCGTAATTTCGGCCTCTATTTCATATTCCATGACGCCTGGTTTTACGAACCGGCATACCCTTAAAAAAGCCTGGTGGGTAATGTCCACAGCCCTTTGCACGATGGCGACCTCTTCTTTCGTCTTAACGGCCCGAAGCTCTTTCATGATCTTAGCGGCACGTTCATATTGATGTAAAGGGTAGCGTTTCATCAGTTGATGCACAAACAACAGATCCGTACGCAATACATCCCCGATGCGGTCATTTTCATTGGTACTCAGGTACACATGGTCCGCATGGTGTAGCCATGCCTGCAGCAGGCTATCTATTTCATCTACGTATTTAATATGTTCAATGCCACTGATGGCAGTAGCTTCCGCTTTACGCAGTAAATGTCCGTTCCATTTTTCAAGCAATTCATTGGGGCGTTGTATCACCAGGATCTCCCTTGCTGTTGAGTCTGCATTGTCCGGGTAGAGGATCACCATCGTTTTTTCCTGAACCACACCGGAAAGCCATACCACATCTGTATTGGCTTTGTAAGCATATTGCGCATCCGCATTTTCGGAGACTACAGGATTGGCAGCAAAAATGGCGATGGCGTTCGGCTTCATTTTTTTGACAAAACGAGCCCGGTTTTGGGTATATAATTTTGAAGGAATGAGTTCGTATTTCATTATATATTTTTATTTACAGATAATCATGCTTTAGCCTGTTTCGTAAGCCCTCCCTCGGGATCAGGGAATGTTTAAAAATTATTCCCGATGGTGGACAGGGTGCGTTCTAGTGGCAATAGCCCTGGTAAAGCGAAGCAAAGTAACGGAAAAATGAGGAAAAATTACCATTGCTCTTCCCCGGTCCTGTTCCAGTTTACCTCTTTCCAATCCATACCCGTCTGGAAAAGTACCACTGTGCCGGCTGAGGGCTTTTGCCGGAACCGGATCAGGTAACTGAAGCCATTGTCTATCAGTTTAAACTGGTACATTTCATTTTCATGATCCGCAGCGCCAAAACCGGCAAACCACCACCAGGAGCCATACTGGTTGGGCGTCACCACCAGTTGCAGGCTATCCAATACTTTG
>CAZFKK010000381.1:0-3123 GCA_964519735.1 uncultured Taibaiella sp. | reverse complement strand
TGAAACATAATAGCGACCAGAACTAATTCTCACAACGAAAGCGCAAAGTACACAGATTCATTTTTCCACCAAGCACACTGGCACAAAGGTATTTAAGGGAAGGAAGATCAAATATATTGACCATCGGTGCTATAGAATCGATGCAATAACCTTATTCCGTGCTGCTGTGTCTTTGCGAGCCATAACATAAGCAAACTTCTATTCTCTGCTCTCCAAGGCCCTGAGAAGGTATTCAGGAGACACGAAGACTACTCTGCTGGTTACTCCCACCTTTGCATCCAAAGGTGCTTTTTTGCGTCCGTTGCGAGAAAAGCCACCTCATGCCTGAATCAAAAAGTATAAGGTACCTTCCCCTTCAACTAAAGTTTTTATGCTACCTTTGCAGGCTCAATTTTTAATAAAATCATACAATGTCTTCGGCATCTCTTGAACATTTTGACCCTAATTCACCAGGATTGGTTTCCAACAATATTTTCGGATTACCTTTTGATGAACAGGAGGCAGAACTTATCCTCATTCCTGTCCCCTGGGAAGTTACGGTAAGTTACCGTCCGGGAACCTCCCGCGGACCTGAACAGATCTTTGATGCTTCCATGCAGGTAGATCTGTATGATCCAGATTTTAAAGATGTATGGAAAAAGGGGTTTCATATGCTGCCCATTGATAAAAATATAAGGAACAAAAGCGATTATCTCAGGAGCTGCGCAGAACTGATCATCGGCTGTCTTTCCGAAGGCAGTTCACTCGACTGCAGCAATCAACTCCTGCATAAACTTAAAGAGGTCAATGAAGGCGGGAAAATGATGCATGACTGGATTCATGAATTGAGCGCCCGTTACCTTGCTCAAGGCAAAAAAGTGGCTTTATTAGGTGGAGACCATAGTACACCTCTGGGTTATATTAAAGCGCTAGGAGCACTACATGATTCTTTCGGTATCCTGCAGATTGATGCACATGCAGATCTTAGAGAGGCTTATGAAGGCTTTACCTATTCTCATGCGTCGATCATGTACAATGTGCTGAAAGAAATTCCCCAGGTCAAAAAACTGGTACAAGTCGGTATTCGTGATTATTGTGATGAAGAATTGGACATCATACAAAATGACGATCGTGTGGTGACCTTCTTTGACCAGGATATTAAAGAGCAGCAGTATGCAGGCGAACACTGGCAAAATGTAGTGGCGGGAATTATAGCCACTTTACCGGAAAAGGTGTATATAAGTTTTGATATTGACGGGCTGGATCCCAAATTATGTCCGAATACAGGTACACCTGTACCTGGTGGTTTTGAACTGGAACAAATTTTCTTCCTATTTAAAAAACTCAAAGAATCCGGGAGAAAAATAATAGGATTTGATTTGAATGAAGTTTCGTCAGGCGCGCATAGTCATGATTGTATCGATCCTATTGTAGGCGCCCGCGCACTGTACAAATTATGCAATTTACTTGCCGCCACAACCTAAATAGCGGAAACAAATAAATAAGCAAAACAATCCAGAACTCTAATTCAATAAAGGGCCACCATGTATAAAATTCCGGTAGAAGGTAAAAAGGTAAAAAAACACCAGGTGACCACCATACACCTAATGTCGGGAATATTGCTACTGGTTATGGGATTAGTCACCTGGGCAGTGCCCAACCAGTTTAAAGCATCTGATTCCAACTTATTAAATACTATCGGCCTCCTTTATTCCTTAGCTGGATTATGCCTGCTCATTATCTGTGTTTTCTTCAATAAAAAGGTGATTCAATCCAAGGCAAATTATGTCCTGAGGCTATTGGAAATCCTTCTTTTTACCCCCATACTAATTTACGCTCTATTACAGGAATGGTACCTGCCTGCTGCTTATTCCGGAGTTGCCCTGTTGGGTATCATACTGGCCTATTACTGGGAGAAAAGGGGAGATTCGATACAATGGGTAACTATCGATGAAACAGGGATCAAATTGCCCCGTACAGGGATCAATATTCACCTTAAATGGCAAGAGCTGCAGCAAGTACTTTTACGTCATAAAATTCTTACCATTGACTGTAATGATAACCGGTTGTACCAATTCCATATTCATGATGCACATCCGGACATTCCGGCACAGCAAGCCTTGGAAAGCTATTGTTCCCAACATATTAGTACTAAAAAACCTGTTTCAGAAGAAGAGTGGTAAATTCAACTTTTTAAATATATAAATATTAAATAAAAATAATAATAAATATAAAATAAATCATTGTTTCTTAATGAGAATATTTAAAATTCTACAGTTATCTGCTTTAAATTTATTTTTAACCACATAGATACATAGGTTTTATGCCCTATTGAGTGCACATATCCGCCAAGCCGGCACATAGAAAGGAAACTTGTTTCCATACTCTCCATTTTTATTTTTACTCTTTTCGCCTTTAGATTTCTATGTATCTATGTGGTTTAGTTTTAAAAAGTTTGAACAAGCCCGGTATAATAATACTAATTTTTTTCCTTTTGAGGCTTTCTCATCTTTTTATTAATTCAGACTTAATACAAATTATTGCTGCCCTTTCTTTCCTTGATCCAGCATTCCTTTTAGGGTAAGTCAAGGATTTGCCATTACTAATGCTTTTATCCTTCCTATTAGCATTATTGCATAAGAGAATCATAAAAGCAATCCCCAGGTTGTACGCTGCTTATCCACAATATTGCAGTCCAGAATGGTGTATAACATTAATTTTCAGTGTAGTCACGTGTTGCGCATTTCTTTCAGATATTTCTTCACAAAACGGGTCGGATTGATGGGGGTAACTGTTAAAAAAGTAATGATAACCCTACTAGTTAGAAGTATAAGATCCCCAAGTTAATGAATACTAAAATTTATGCACGATTTATCCCTACTTCATCAACGGGAAAAACGAAATACACATACCTCTATTTATACCACGCTATACCTATCAACAGAAGGGAACAACTTATTAAAAAGCCTGTGTTTAAAGAGATAACAGCCATAAATAGCTTGTGGATAAGCTGGGTATTCACTGCAATAATCCATAAAACCAATGTGGACAATATTTTGTTATCCTCATTTCCACACTCCTAATAGTAGTAAGTCTTTTTTTAAAAAAGATAATTTATTAAAATTAGGGATGTGGAAAGATCAG
>CAZFKK010000380.1:0-3141 GCA_964519735.1 uncultured Taibaiella sp. | reverse complement strand
CGGGGGGTCTTCCCTTTAGCGATCAGGGTGCTGGTGACCAGGGGGCCCCATCCTCCGCCTCCAAAAGAATCCAGGAATCCTCCGGCAATGGCCAGCCAGCCTACCCGTTTTACTTTTTTACTGCGCCTGTTCTTTTTGAAGGCATTCATTAAGATCTTAAGTCCCAGCAGCATGGTATAAGTAGCCAGCAAAGGACGTATGTAGGCGGCATAAGATTCGCCAAAGGCAGACAATAACAAAGCACCGATAATGGCTCCGGTTACCCCGGGAATCAATAACAGGCGAAACAATTTCTTATTGACATTACCAAACTTGTAATGACTAAAGCCGGAAGCTCCGCTGGAGAACATCTCGGCGGCATGGATGCTCCCGCTGATCGCGGGTAAAGGCACGCCTATACCCAGGAGTACGGCTGCTGAGGTCACGCCATATCCCATGCCTAAGGCACCATCGACCAATTGCGCCATAAATCCTGCCAGGATCATCAGGTAAAAGGTCTGATCGAGACTGGCCACCAATATCTTCCCTTCATTAAGCCAGAGTTGCAAGGGCACAAAAGAAAAAAGGATGTGTCCCGCTATCATAAATACAAAGGCAAACAAGCTGATATAAGCAATTTTCTTCCACTTCTGTTCCGGAGCCAATGGATAGGCATTGGGATTACCTTTCAGTTCCGCAGTGATCGCGTTCAGCTGGTTTACCTTATCACTAAAGTCTCCCTTCAACTGGCTACGGATCTTGTTCATGTTATCCAGGAGCGTGTCTATATTATCAGGGATACTCTCCTGCAGTACTTCCTTAAGCCGCCTGGCAATCGTAGGCGACTTCCCATTCGTAGAAATAGCGATCTTAAGATCCCTTCCGGACGATCGAACCCAGGTAAAAATCACATTCGGATGGTTTATCCGCATTGTTCACCAGCAAGCCTCTCTTGTTGGCCTCGGCCCTGATCCAACTGCTCAATGCCTGGTTATTCACTGCAGCAATGACCAGGTTTTTACCCTCAAAATCTTCCTTTAACAGCGACCTTTCCTCCAACCTGAGCTGCGGGTATAAATCCGCCTTCAGCCTTATTTCCTCGTGAATATGCAACCCTACCAAAGTAATTTTCGTGTCAGGCGCATTCAACAATAAAGCGTTCAGTTTTTCCAGGCCGGCTTTCCCACCGCCAACCAGGAGCACGTGATGCTGCTCTATTTTCAGGAAAACAGGGAATAAATTATTCCCTGTTTTTGTTGGGGGTGCCTGAGGCAATACAATATCCTGCTGTTCGTGTATCATAAATCTTAAAGTTTAACTAACCTCCCGTTTATACCTGCTCATTGTGGTGAATAACCCATTGCTTTCTTACCGTGAAGTCGCCGAATGTTTCCCCTTTGTGCTGCTGGGTTGCATATTGTTCAAACAGCCTGTCCAATTCTTCAAGAATCTGGGTTTCATCCAGGTTTTCTTTGTAGAGCTTATTCAATCGCTGACCAACCCTGTCGGCACCTAAATGAAGGTTATATTTACCCAATGCGGTACCGACAAAGCCGATCTCCGCAGCATAAGGACGCGCGCAACCATTCGGGCAGCCCGTCATTCTTAAAATAATCTCTTCCCGGCCGAGATCATACTTCAGCAACAGCGGTTCGATCTTATCGATAAGGGAAGGCAGGTAGCGCTGTGCTTCAGCGAGCGCCAGCGGGCAGGTATTCAAGGCGACACAGGCCATGGCATTTTTCCGTATTACCGAGGCCTGCTCTGTCACTTCATGAACATGGTACTTTTTCAGGATGGCCGCTACCTTTTTTTTATTTGCGGGCAGGATATCCGACAGGATCACATTCTGATTACAGGTAAACCGGAAATTGGCCAGTCCCTTACCAGCCACTTCCCATAATGCTGTTTTGGTTTGCACATGGGGTTCATCCAGCACCCTCCCATTTTCCGTAAAAAGGGTATAATACCATAGCCCTTCATGGTTCTGCGCCCATCCGTAATCGTCTTTACGTTCTGTGAACGCGAACTCCCGGGCGGGTTCCAGCTTGAATCCCAAACGTTGTTCCAACTCCTTTTTGATCACTTCCGCCCCATACTTTTCCACAGTATATTTAAGCCTGGACAATTTACGGTCTTCCCGGTTGCCCCAGTCCCGCTGTATCGTGACCACCTCATAAACGGCCCTCAGCACCTCTTCCTTCCCGGAAACAAAGCCTATAACGTTAGCCAGCCGGGGAAAGGTAGCCGCATTGCCATGCGTTGCGCCAAGGCCACCACCAATCGCGATATTAAATCCTTCCAGGCGGCCATCCTTCACTATAGCGATCAGGCCCAGGTCGTTCGTAAAAACATCCACGTCATTATTCGGGGGAATCGCTATCGCTACCTTGAATTTCCTGGGCAGGTACCGGTCCTGGTAGAGCGGGTCATCCTCCACGCGCTCCCCGATCTTCTCTTCGTCCAGGAACACTTCATAATAAGCCCTTGTTTTGGGTTTCAGGTAATCACTGATGGCCGCAGCAAAAGCATGTATCTCTTCATGAACCGGTGATTGCTTTGGGTGAGCGGCAGCGGTTACATTCCTATTGACATCACCGCAGGCGGCAATAGAATCCAGGATGGCTTTATCAAAAGCCTGAAGCGTAGGCTTGACCTTTGCTTTCAGGATCCCGTGCAACTGCAAGGTCTGCCTTGTGGTAATTTTAATAATTCCCGTTGCATTACTGCCTGCAATATCATGCGTGGCCAGCCATTGCGCCGGGGTCAGGAAGCCCCCGGGAAGCCGCAGCCTGATCATAAAGGAATAAAGACGCTCCAGCTTTTTCTCCGCCCTCGAAGCTCTTTTATCACGATCATCCTGCTGGTACATACCGTGGAATTTTATCAGGGACTGGTCATCCTCGTATAAAGCGCCAGTAAGCTCATCTTTAAGGCTTTCAGGCAATGTCCCCCTGAGGCCATCACTTTCCTTTTTAATTCTTTCAACCGGGTTCATATATTGTTCTGTTTTTGTTTGTCAGGAATTGAAATTGCCATCATGTTTCCGGGCTTAAGGATCAGTAAACATCCCTGAGGTACCGATCTTCCCCGATCAATTGTTGTATATAGGCCTGCGCCTCTTCTATGGAAAGTCCCCCTTCAGCGGCAACAATCTCTGTC
>CAZFKK010000379.1:0-3144 GCA_964519735.1 uncultured Taibaiella sp. | reverse complement strand
GGTCTATATTGTCTTCGTGGCAGGGTAGGCCCCCTCCTGTGGCGACAACTGTTCCGGTTTTTTTCTCGGCCAGTAAGGAGAGAAGTGCATGTCTTTCCCAATACCTGAAATGTGCTACGCCCCGGGCAAATAACTCCGGGATAGCAGCCCCGCTTTCCTGCTCAATGAACTGATCCATGTCTATCGCCTGGTAGTCCAGTTGATGCGCCAGTTGATTCAGCCAATAAGATTTACCGCTTCCGGGCATGCCCACAAGAAAGATCAATTCAGGAAATAGGGGTTGTGGTAAAGACATTACGGAATAAAGGATGGTATTACAAAACGGCGGCAATTTCTTTCAAAGCCCCCGGATGGAGCAACTGGTGCCCGCAATCCAGGATATGTAGCCGGGCATTCTCTTTCAGGTTCCTGAGAAAGGACTTCCCTGTTTCCGGAGGGAATAATTTATCCGACCGGCCCATAAAAAGGTCTGTTTTGATTTTGTGTTTATTAATGTTCCACTGCACCTTACCCATATGTGGCATCAACCTGCTCATCACCGGCCATACCAGGGCAACCTGTTTTCTCACTTGTTCATCCTTAAGGTGGGTACGTGCCAGCCGGATATGAGCTTCCGGAAGCAGCCCCAGTTTTTGTAAGCCCGAAAACCGGTGGATCCAGCGCTCGGGATCGGCCAGAAAATGTTGGAACAGGATCCTGCCCAGCACATTACGGGTAGCGGCCTGGTACCAGAAATTTTTCTTCAGACCATCCGGTGCCAGCAGGACAACCTGCTCTATCCAGTCAGGCTGCTGCTCTATAATAGTTAAGCAAACCCTGCCGCCGAGGCTGAAACCTATCAGCGAAATCTGGGTGGCTCCAAAGTCGTTTTTGATCCCCTGGATGATCGCCATAAGATCCTTCGGAGCCATATATTTATCGCGCCAGCGGGTGATGCCATGGCCGGGAAGGTTAACGGAAACCAGGGTATACTCCTCCTCTAGCAATACGCTCAGGGGTTGGAACAGCAAAGCATCACTGCCAAATCCATGAAAGGCAAGCAGCAATTTTTTTCCTGTTCCCATACTCAGGCAATGAATTTCATTGTGCTGGTATCTGATTATCCCGGATCGAGGTGTCATTGTATATAATACTTTTTACTGTTCCAGGGTGCCTACTCCTCTGAACAGGCGGCTCCAGCGGATGCCTCCTTTACCATAGCTTAACCATACGAAGGAAGCCTTGCCCACCACATGATCTTCCGGCACAAAGCCCCAAAACCGGGAATCAAGCGATTGATGGCGATTGTCGCCCATCATCCAGTAATAATCCATCGTAAACGTATATTGGCTGGATTCCTTGCCGTTAATAAAGCACTTGCCGTCCCGCCATTCCATTTTATTGCGCTCATATACCTCAATTACCCTTTGGTATACAGACAGGTTTTCCGGGGTCAGGGTGATGGTCATCCCCTTTTTGGGAACAATGACAGGGCCGTAATCGTCCATATTCCATTTAAACAGGCTGGTATCCTGGGGATAGGTCCAGCTTGCCGGCTCTCCAACAACGCCCTTGCCGTCAGTATAAGGTACTACGGCGGTAACACCAGGGATTCTCTTAACTTGTTCTGAAGTCTCGGCTTCCATATCGAAAGCGATCACCCTTTGCTGATGCTGGATACCATGATTGTTAACAAGGATATTATTATCCTCGATAAAACTGGCGCCCAGGGCTACATTGCTCGGAGACTGGATAACGTATTCCGTTCTCTGATGCGGGAAAATAGGGGCTTGGATCCCGTTATTATAAAGAATACCCCCGATGATCTCAATTTTATCGCCGGGTACGCCGACACAGCGTTTGATATAGTTTTCCTTTTTATCGATAGGCCGGGAAGTCATATTAAACCGGCTCCATACATAATCTCTTCCGGCTATACGCAAGGCCTGGTAATAATCAGCAGCAGGGTCCTCCAGCATGGCCGTATCATTATTGGGAAAATTAAACACCACGACATCATAACGTTTTACCGGGCCAAATCCCGGTAAACGGCGGTATTTCCATTGCACCGCCTCTGTGTAGGATTTACCACCGAACAAAGGCATGGTATTATGAACCAGAGGTACCGCCAGCGGCGTCATGGGCAGACGGGGACCATAGGCTACTTTGCTGACAAAAAGGTAATCATTGATCAGCATCGTACCCTCCATAGATCCTGTGGGTATCGTATAGGCTTCTATTAAAAAGGTCCGTATAATTGTAGCTGCAATAACAGCAAAAAGTGCTGCATCGATCCATTCCCGCCATACCGGTTTTTTCTTTTTAACCGTATTTTCTTTTTTCCTTTTCCAGAAGGCTAAACGCATATATAATTTTTCAGTTTAGGTATTTATCCATTACGAAGCGGGATACCCTGTGCTGCAGGAGACCCCGGCCGGGTTTTCATCTTAAGGGTCAAAAATAATAACTAATTGCCAATAAGCAGCTTTTGATTTATACTTTCGGTGAAAGTTAGGTAAAATAGCCAGTTTACAACGCCATTCCGGTAAGATAATTCCCTCATGGCGCGGAATACGGGAGATTATCTTGCTGCCCGGTTACCATGGTACAAATGAATGAGCTGCAGCAAGCTATTTTCCTCTTTGTTCTGAAATATAATATCAAGATGATAAGGACTAAACCCGTCTTTTATTTCACCTCCATAACCTGTCAGGGATTCGATAAGGTTTTGCTGCCTTTTAAATAAAGCCGTATCCCTGCCTTCAGCCCTTGCAGCCAGGAGCGGATACTTTGCAACGTGTTGAATATCAGCATAAATTCCAAATACTGCTTTTTGAACTTCCAAGGGTATATCCTTGCGGCCCCTGGGCACTGTAGTACCAAAAGCAAGGGCTGCAGCAGGATCGTTGGAAACTGAAATGTAATTATCCTGTACCGCCAGGGAGAACCAGGAGGCCAGGGTATAAGTCCGGTCCGGTGCCGGTACTAATAATTTTTGAGTCACAGCCAGTTGCAGCAACCTGTCCATGGCAGCCTTATCTCCTATCCCGAAAGACAAGACAGTATTCATGCCCGGAGCTACATTCTTCTCATACCCTGATGCATCATCATCGTGGTTTACTTTGTTTACCGGTTGCCCACCCAGGTCCGAGATAGAAAAGAGGA
>CAZFKK010000378.1:0-3145 GCA_964519735.1 uncultured Taibaiella sp. | reverse complement strand
ATTATCGATATGGAGGTTACATTACTTGCATTGTTTTTCAAGACGAGATATTTGAGTTTCAAAAAAATTTCTCGTTCACTCCCTACTTGATCAACCCCAACTCAGTCGCCTTCTTGATCAATCCGGCCACATTCTTGACCCCCAGTTTTAAGAACAGGTTGAGGCGGTGGTTTTCGACGGTGCTAAGGGTGATGAAGATTTTTTTGGCGATTTGGGCGCTGGTGAGGCCTTCGCAGATGAGGTTGAGGATTTCCTGTTCTCTTTTGGTGATGGTGGCGGTGGGCGTAATTCCTTTATTGCCCAGCACGGCAAGGGGCATTTTGCCTTTCAGCGTGGGGTCGATGAATTGGTTGCCTTTGTGCACGGTGTCTATGGCCTGGATGAGGGTGTATTGGTCCGCACTTTTGAGTAAATAGCCTTTGACGCCGTTTTGGAACATGGTGCGGATGTGGAAGGGCTGGTTCAGGTTGGTGAGCACCAATATCGCAACGGTAGGGTATTTCTCCACAATTATTTTGGCCAGCTCGTCGCCTTGCTTTCCGGGCATTTGAATATCCAGGAGCAGCACATCCGGTTGTTTGAGCTGGAGGCTGTTCAACAGCGCGTCTCCATTCTTTGAAATGCTACATAATTCTACCAGAGGATGTTCCGTTATCATTCTTTCTAAACCCATTAATACTATAGGGTGGTCGTCGGCAATGCTCACTTGTATTTTCATGGAATCTATGATTTAGCAACGTTAATTTCAAAGTAAATGGTGGTACCATGGCCCTTTTCAGAAAGCACATTGAAGTGGCCATCCAGGTTAGTGATGCTCGTTTTAATGTTTTGCAAGCCCATGCCGTTGGCTTCGTCTATTTTCTCCATGCCCAGGCCATTGTCCTCTATGGTGACCCCTAAGGTGTCGTCATGCCGGCTTAGCTGCACCAGCAGGAAGCTCGCTTTCGCATGTTTGATCACATTTTGCAGTAATTCCTGGATGATCCTGTAGATCACCAGGTCCAGTTTTTTATCCGTTTCGCCCATGAAGCCGTAATAGTTATACTCCACGTCCAGCTCCCCAGCCTTTTGAATATTTTCGCAGTAGATCTGCACCGCTTTCGCCAGCCCATAGCGCGTCAATACCTCCGGCATCAGGTGGTGGGCCGTATCCCGCAGATCATTCAGGGTTTGATCCAGTAACTGCATAGCCTCCTCAAATTTCCGCTCCCGGTGTTCATCGTCCGCTTTCTTTTGCAGGGTTCCAAACCACATTTTTACCGTGGAGAGCGATCCGCCAATGTTGTCGTGCAGCTCCCTGGCCAGGCGTGCCCGTTCCTTCTCCTCTGCTTCCATCGCAGCCGACCAGGTCACAAACTTCATTTTCTGCCGTTCTATCTTTCTTCTGTAGCGAAAGTAAAAGTAAAATAGGGCACATAGTGTGCCGGTACTTCCTAGTAGGGAGATGATTACCGTCTTCCTGCGCTGTAGCGCCACCTCATGCTGCGAGATCAGCAGTTCTTTCTTAATCAGCTCATTGTCTCTTTGGGAAGATTCATATTGGTAGAGGAGGTAATTCACCTTTAAGGCATTTTTTTTCATGCCCAGGCTATCCTTAAGTAATTTTATTATATCCCCATACTGATAAGCTTTTTCAAAATTCCTCCTATCTCTTTGTCCATACTCTAAGGCTTGATAAACTGAAATCAAGTATTCTTTGGAGGAAAAGGAATTGGCCAGTTTTAAAGCCTTTTCTAAATAATCATCACCAGTTGCGTATTGTTTCAGATCGAAATAGATATAAGCTAAATTGTTATAGAGACTTATCTGATTTTCCTTAGATATTCCTGGAATTTTTTCAGCTTCTTTAAGGTAGCTGAGTACTTTCGCCGTATTGACATGTTTGTAATTCAACATAAAAGCAGCTATATTAATTATTGCCCTGGCTTGTAGGTTACTGGGGGGAAACGAACGGGATAGGGTCAGTGCTTTTTGGGTAAGTTGAATAGCAGTGTCTATGCTTTTCTCATCTGTATGTTGAAAGTACATTCCAGCTTTGTTTAATAGTATAGCTGCTAACGTTACGCTATCTTTATGGTTAATATCCTTACTGCTTAAGGCTTTATTGTAATAATATTCAGCCTTGTTATAATTCCCCATTTTTTGCAGTAATAGGCCTGCATTGTTGTAGTAGGTAAGTGGAGGTTTTTGCTTGACGCTTTCCCTCAAGTTTATAGCATTTAAAAAATAGCTGAGAGCGGAATCATAGTACCCTATGTTATCAAAACAAATTCCTTTTGTATTGGCAATAAATGCGTGTAGTTTAATTGCATTGGTTGACTTTCCTTTATTCGTTTGTTCCGCTTCCTGGAGCAAGGAGAAGGCTTCTATAGTGTTGCCGTTATTCAACTCAACTTGCGCAATTCCTGTTAACGAATAGGCGATGCCATATTCATAATTAATGGCCCTGCTTGCTTGTAACGCCTTTTTGTACTGTGGCAGGCTTAGGGCACTGTTTTGTTGTTTCGTAATATCGAATGCTTCTTTTAATATCAGGTTGATGCTTGCCGTGTCTTCCTGAGAATATTGAATTGTTTTGCTTCCCCTTTCCTGAGCCCGGAAGGTATGGGGCATACCTATAAATAGGATGAATACATAAAAAAATACTATTTTAGTTTTTGAACACTGTATTATACGATTCCTAAAGTTCATCCAGGTATTCGAATTTAGTATTGGATAAAATTAGAAATAATGTTTTGAATATTTTAATCTTTTGTCAAAAACCAGGGGTTTACACCTATAGCTCATTTCCCGAATGTTGCTAATTATGTACTTTGGTTTAGAAGCAATTCTGTGACTAATTATCTAACATCTAACGCATAATATTTAAAACAATGAAAAAAGCTTTACTTCTTTTATCCATTTTCACCGGAATAGACCTCTGTAGTGCCGGAGCCAATGCAGGAGGTCTTAAAGCCGGCCAAACTACCACCTCTTCTGCTTTGCATTTTGTGGAAAATGTAGGTCAGGTTACAGACCAGCACAACCAACCCCGAACCGATATTGATTTCCGCATTGGCGGTAATGGTGTTAACCTCTTTATAGGCGATGCAGCTATGCACTACCAATGGGTAAACCCGACAGGGACAAAAGTAGTGGCAGGCGA
>CAZFKK010000377.1:0-3145 GCA_964519735.1 uncultured Taibaiella sp. | reverse complement strand
GGCGCCAGTTTCGTCGAGGCCGTCCGTCAGGAGTTGCCGGGCAAGTTGCTGGAACATAGTAGACTCGAAAGTACTTACCCGCAGCAGCAATAGTAATAATCCCATGACCCCGCCTGCAAAATAGGCATTTCTCCAGCTGAAATATTCTGAAATATAGAATGCAGCTATGGCGCCAAGTACCCCCACTCCGGCAACGATCATGGGGCCATAACCTCTTTTGTTCTTACTCATGCTTTCGCTGACCAGTGTAATCCCCGCACCCAGCTCCCCGGCCAAACCTATGCCGGCGATGAAGCGGATAATCGCATAGGTATGAATATCCCGGACAAAACCGTTCATGATGTTGGCAGCGGAGTATAACAAAATGGAACCGAACAAAACTTTTAACCGCCCGAACTTATCCCCGATAATGCCCCATACCAGCCCGCCTATCAGGAGCCCGCCCATTTGCATATTGAGCACATACTCCCCTCCTTTGCGCATAGCTTCTTCCTGGATGCCTATGTCCCGGAAACTTTGTATTCTTACAATAGAAAAAATGACCAGGTCATAGATGTCCACGAAATAACCCAGGGAGGCCACAATGATCAATATTGCCGTATTTCTCTTCTTTGCCGGTTGTATCATTAAGAATGCTTCAGGCTGCTAAAGTATAATTTAATTTTAAATACCAGAAAGGTAAATCGTAAAAATAAAATATTTTTTTAAAGAAGCGTCCGGCTGATGATTATCTACAAGGTGGCGGATTGTTCCTGGCCTTCTTCGGGATGAAAATAGGCATAGACCAGCCTGGCCTTTGAGGCGCCTATGGTCATGGTGAGTTCCCTTAGTGTCATTTGTTTTACCTTATGTACCGACCGGTAGGTCTGGAGCAGCGTTTGTGCGGTTGTCATCCCTATGCCCGGTATCGATTCCAGTTCATTTTTGAAGGTGCCTTTGCTGCGGGTATCCCGGTGAAAGGTGATGCCGAACCGGTGCACTTCGTCCCGGATACGGCGTATCATCAACAAGCTGGGGCCATTATAAGGCAGGCGCAGCGGATCCTGGTCATTAGGATAAAAGATATGTTCTTCCCTTTTGGCCAGGCCGATCACGGTCATGCTGCCCGTCAGGCCAAGCTCCTCTATACTTTCCATCGCCGCACTTAATTGCCCTTTTCCGCCGTCAATGATGACAAGCTGGGGCAGGGCTTGTCCTGTTTCCAGCAGTTTTTTATACCGCCGTTTGACAATCTCGGCCATAGAGGCAAAGTCATTGATGCCGGCTACGGTCTTGATGTGGAAATGCCGGTAATCTTTTTTAAAAGGAAGGCCATCACGAAAACAAACCATGGCGGCTACCGGGTAACTTCCTTGAAAGTTGGAGTTGTCGAAACATTCTATATGGGCAGGAAACTCTGTTAACTGCAGATCCATCTGTAGTTGTTCCAGTATCTCTGTTCTGTCTTCCGCGGTTTTGTCCCGGAGTAACAGGGAGGCCTTTTGTTTTTGTTCCTGCCTGAAGTATTCGGCATTTTTAAAGCTAAGGTCCAGCAGTTTCTTCCGGTCTCCGGCCTTGGGTATGGTTAGCTGCAACTGTTCTTCTGCTACCTCGATCGGGAAGGGGACAACCACCTCCCCGGCTTCGGACAGGAATTTAGGCCGGAGGTAGGCCAGGGCGTAAGCCAGCATTTCTTCAGGTGTTTCTTCCAGCTTCTTTTCTATTTTCAGGCTATGGCTGTTGATCACGGTACCTTCGCTCAATACCATATAGTTCACGAAGGCTTCGTCTGCCATAGCGATAATGCTGATGACATCAATGTTCATCAGCGATTGACTAACCACTGTGGATTTACTCTGGTATCCCTGTAAGGCTTCTATCTTTAGCTTTACCTGTTGTGCTTTTTCAAACGCCATGTCCGTTACGTGGCGGTTCATTTCCTCTTTCAGGGTTTGAAGTACTGACCCCAGGTTGCCTTTGAGCAATTGCCTGACCTCATGTATGCTTTGGTTATAGGCTTCTTCCGACTGCAAACCTTCGCAGGGGCCCTTACAATTGCCCAGATGGTATTCCAGGCATACTTTAAATTTACCTTTAATAATATTCCCTTTGCTCAGGTTCAGGCCACAGGTTCTCAGGGGAATGCTTTGCCGGATCAGGTCCAGTAATTCCCGTACTTTATGCACCCCTGTAAAAGGGCCGATATATTCCGATCCGTCCCGGATCCGTCTTCGGGTCAGGTAAACACGAGGGAAGTTTTCTTTTTTAATGACGACATAAGGATAACTTTTATCATCCTTCAGGCTGATGTTGTAATAAGGCTTAAAGTGTTTGATCAGGGAGTTTTCCAGCAGGAAGGCATCGTGTTCATCATGAGTTATGGTCCATTCGATGGAAGCTATCCCGGCAACCAGTCGCTGGGTTTTGCGGTTATCATGTTCTTTTACAAAATAAGAGCTGACCCGTTTGCGCAGGTCTTTGGCCTTACCCACATACAGGATCTTTTTATCTGCGTCATAGTATTTATAGATACCGGGTGCATGGGGCAGGGTAGGCGCAATTGTATTTTGAAAAGTGGCTTTATCCATATATGCGGTGCGAAAACTAAAATAAACAAATTATCTCAAATGAGTATGCCGGTATTCAGGCTAAGCAGGATCAGCCGTTAGCGTAAGCATAGTCACTCAAGTATTCAAACTGAGGACTTAGCCGGCCGTTGTTACAAATAGTCGCCCTGTCCAGAATCGGGCTTTTATCCCGGAGCAGCTCCGGGATAATATATTTGATAATATGCTCTCCGAAATGGACAGAGGCATCCCGGGGCAGCTCATTCGGCAGGTTATCTACCGCCATCACATCTATTGTCTGGTCACTATTCTCAAACGCTGCAGTTTTTTGAAGGGTATGCCTGTCTATGCCATAGACCGGGTCGGCAATGGTGCTGGCCCCTTTGTTGATGGGTACCGATCCATTTTCGTCGCAGGTAATGTCGGCAATGACCTGCATCCGGAAGGCCGGATCTTTCAGATCTTCGGGGTCAAATAAACGTGGAATATTTTTGTCCCAGTAGATACCATTCATCAGGATGTCTGAGGCTTGGGTGAAAGGTTTAAAGGTACACTGGTATTGCTCCGGGTATTGATGGAAATGATCCCGCGCATACTTG
>CAZFKK010000376.1:0-3153 GCA_964519735.1 uncultured Taibaiella sp. | reverse complement strand
GCCGGCAATGGCCCAGGCATCATCATTGCCATTGCCGCCAAAATAGGTGCCCCATTCTAATACGGGGTCTATCACGAGGGTACCCGTATAAGTTCCGATGTCAAAAGTAATGATCTGATGGTCCTGAAACCGGAAGCGGGCAGGAACGGATGGTTGTCCTGTAGCAGTTACTGCATCCGGGGTCTTAGTAAACGCTACGGGCGCCTGTTCTTTCAAAGTCCCCATCGGGGTTATCGCCATCAGGCTGCCATCGGGGTTCAGCCCTAAGGTAACGGCACCCGAATAGCGCATTTGAATAGCGCTTACTTTACCTCCGGGATGCACGACAAAGTCATGCTCCAATTGCCCCTGGGCGTTGAAGTAGAATACCCAGTCAATATCAGGATAGATGTCCTTATAGGTGATTTTGGTAAAAGCATGGGCTTTAACCCCATGATTGCTGTTGTCCCGGTTCACCCAGGGTTGGAAAAAGCGTTCATAATAGGGTTGTTGTCCTTCTTTTATTACCCGGGCATTGGGGTTACTACCGATAAGGGTCATATCCATCCGGTATAGCTCATAGGATGTTGTTTCCGGATCCATCACGATGTCAGGGGCCTTGTTACCTGTAATAGGTTCCTCCGTACAGACCTCTTTCCCCCACTGGTATTCGATCTTCCCTGTACCGATAAAGATATTCAATCCCGGACCCGCCGAAAGTTTACAATCAATATCCGTCCGGCTCCGGAAGCTTTGATCGATCACCTGGCCTGCATTGGCTATGAAGTGCAGCGGCTTTGCCCCATGCGTTTTCCATTGTTCTTCTTTGGCCTGCCCGGTCGTTGCACAGCAGAGCAGGATCGCCGTTAAGGGCCCATGTAAAAATCCACTTTTCATTGTTATTTTGTTTTAAGAATTAAAAAAGTTTTCCCTACCGCAGCAGCAACACATCTCCCTTCGATTGCCGCCTCTTCCCATCCGGATACTGCAGCTCTACGAAATAATAATAAGTCCCCAGCTCACAGGGCTGTCCTTTATAGGTGCCATCCCAACCGCCGCCAGGATCGGTACCGGAATACAGCAACTGCCCAAAACGATTATACACCCGGAACTGCAGCAACTGCTGATAGGTCAAGCCCGCTACCCGGAACACATCATTCACCCCATCCCCATTAGGCGAAAAAGCATTGGGCACCCAATCCGGCAGGTTGTAATCAATAGTTACCTGCACCCTGGCCGTATCCACACAGTCATAATCGTTCCGGCCGATGACGAAGTAGGTCGTATTGACTTTGGGCCAGACGTATGGATCCGTCACGCCTGCATCAGGGATATGCTTTAACGGCCTCCAGGCATACCGTGCCGCACCGGAAGCATGCAGTTGTACCGTATCCCCATACAAGATGGTCGTGTCCCCGGGCAAGACCTCTACTTCCGGTGCCGGGTAAGCCTCCAGCCGTAGCAATAAGGTCGTATCACAGTCGGCAGAACGGATTTGTAGGCTGTACTGCCCGGCCGCCAATCCTTCAAAGCGCCAGCCTGATGCACCGGCCCCGGAATCTATGAAGTCATGCTCCAGTTGCTTTAAAGTATAACTAAACCAGGTCCGGTCTCCTTTAGGTTGTGAAACCGAGACGATCCCTTCAGCCGGACAAGCATACTGTAATTGCGGTACCTCCGGTAAGGGAGTAAAAGAAACATGGAAGGTATCCGTTCGGTAGGTACAGCCTTTGAAATAGCTGACCCAATAAGTTCCCGGTTCCTCCACCACCCTATCCCGTGTCGCTAAGCCATCATCCCAGACATAGCATGCTGCCTGGTCCGGCGCAGACAAAACACCTTCCTGCGTGTAACAAACGACAACGGGCATCGTAGCGCCTATTGCCGTATCCGGTGGTAATGTCGGCGCCACCCGGATGTCATTTTGCAGCCAGTAACCCGGCGTCAGGTCCATGTCGCTGATCAATACATAATCCAGCTCCGGTGTACAAGCCATTCCTTTGGCATTGGGTTGATGGATCACGTGCATGTACTGTCCCAGCTTGCAGGAGAAGGAGCCGGGCACAGGCACAGGGTCAAATTCCGGGCCTGGATAATACACACTGCAGGGCGCGTTGGATATATATACCGCATTGTTTTTGGACACATAGATCTTACCATCCGGACCCAGTTTCATTTCTCCGAAAGGTCCTGTGGGGTACAGCGGGCCCAAAGGCACAATCAATTCGTAAATGGGATTGCGCATCACCAAGGTCTTTGAAGCGGCTACCGCCGCAAGCGAGGGATTCGTCATATCGTATTGAAAGATCTCCCCTTGTAAAGGGGCCTTCCAGGACACTTTGCTCCGGGACACATACAGCTTGCTGTCATCCGGCGAAAAACAAAGCCCGAAAGATGGCATCGTATCTATAATCCTTGCATTTTTCAATTGCCCGCTGCAAGGTTCAAAATCATACAATTCTATGCCTTCCCCCGTAGCAGCAGCCAGCATGAGCCCCTGGTTGCCGGCTTTCAAAATGCCACCATGTGCAACATTGGACACAATATATTTTTTCAAAAGCCCCTTGCCCACATCAGAAACTACATACTCAGCATGCACCCCCTCCTCGTCCACTTTGAAGCTAAAATACTGTTCACTATTGATGGATCGGGCTACAACCCATACCCCATCGCAAGCCGGAATGGCCGTCATTTTAAACCCGACAATGCTACCAAACCCCGTCAGCACCACGTCCTTATGCGCCACATCGATATCTCCCATGCCTTGATTCAGTCTCATATCCACAATGCTGTAGCGTAAGGAATTGTCGAGGCTATAAAAGAGAATATATTTATTCCGATCTTTAGGGTAAGGTATGACAAGCGGGTTCCCTACAATATCAGTATTGCTATTGTAAGCCTGGGTTTTGATATCCCCGTTGGGGAACCGGTTGCCCTGCCGGTCAAAAACCTTGTAAGTATTATTGACGTATTCGGCGACGGCTAAATTTCCGGAGCCTGACACGCCTCTGATCTGCATAAAAAATTGAAGCCCACCCCCTTCATCGGAAACGGCCAGGTGGCATAAATTAGTCCCATTTCCTGTGACGTTATAATCATTGGGGATCACCGGAGCCGGAATGCCGCCGCGTTGCGGCAGTCCGTTCCTGAACACCATAGCATGGCCCCTGCCGA
>CAZFKK010000375.1:2215-3164 GCA_964519735.1 uncultured Taibaiella sp. | reverse complement strand
AAAGGAAAGAAGTGACAAAAACAAAGAAATATTAGACAGCTACAATAGAGATGACTTTGCCGAGATTTATTTGTTTTTTGATTATGACGGACACTCAACGCTTGCTGATGACAACAAATTAAAAAGGCTTCTTGATTTTTTCGATGAAGAGACAGAAAAGGGTAAATTATACATTAGCTATCCAATGGCTGAAGCCTTAAAGCATATTTGCGATTACGAAACATTTAAAGATTTAACCGTAAAATGCAAAAATAATATTGGTTATAAGAATATTGTAGCAAACACTGCTATTAAAAATCTCATTAACGTTAATGGTTATGACTCAGAAATCTGGAAAGAATTGATTAATGCCCATTTGAAAAAAGCAAATTTTATTACTACTGATGCATTCATATTACCAACCGAATTGATTTCTCAATTTGTTATATTCTCAAGGCAATTAGAAAAATATATAGCCCCTCATTCAGCCGTTGCTGTTCTTAGTGCTTTTCCTATTTTTCTTCACGACTATTATGGCAATGAAGAACTAAAAAAGCAAATAAAATAAAAGGACCTGATCCATAAAAAAATAATTTCAAAACCAAACCCTCATCAAATCGATTTCTATCTTTGTATCATGATAGTACTGGCTGCAGGATCAGGAATCCTCGAAGAACTGGGAAAATGGGACCGCAACCTGTTTATCCGGATAAATACAGAATGGAAGGGTTGGGCCGGCGATTACCTCTTTCCCCTCCTCCGGGACCCTGCCACCTGGATACCCCTGTACGTCGTAGTGCTGGTATATGTAGTGTATAAATTCAAATGGAAAGCACTGCCCTGGATCTTACTGGCTGCAGCTACTATAGGTCTTTCGGATCAGATCAGCAGCAGCCTTATTAAACCTTATTTTGGCAGAATACGCCCCTGCAATGAGCCTACCTTAAGGGGGATCATGCATACCCTGCTT
>CAZFKK010000375.1:0-2205 GCA_964519735.1 uncultured Taibaiella sp. | reverse complement strand
TCCTCGGCGTTCCACAGCGTCGGCAGGGTGCCGGGGGGCAACGGCAGCTTCACCTCCTCCCATGCCGTCAACCATTTTGCCATTGCCCTTTTCTTTTATAAAGGGCTGCGCCCTTACTGGGGCAAATGGACTGCCTTGTTTTTCTTCTGGGCAGCCATTATCTGCTACGCCCAGGTGTATGTGGGCGCCCATTATCCTGGCGATGTGATCGCCGGAGCCGGCCTGGGCTTACTGATCGGCGCCTGTACGGCCTGGGTATTTAAACGGTATTTCAATTTTGGCCGGCCTAAGGTACAACAGCCCTTGCCCCCTACTGCTTCTTAAAAACCATGATGAGCCGGGGAGACAACTCAGGATCAAATTCCCTTAAGTGGTAGTCGCCAAAATTAGCCACCATTTCCATATTGGCTTCACGGAATAAAGTAATAAAATCCTTTAAATGAAAGGCGGAAACACGCTCCTGGAAGTGGTGCGGAATACCTTCTTCATCGATAACCTTTATTTCCTTAACAATTTTACCCTCCTGCACATAACGTTTTAATTCAAAAGTATAACCTCCTTTTTGTACCTGCTGTTCAGGCACTAGCTCCTCTTCTACCACTATCGTATTAAAATAGTCCACGACCAGCAGGCCTCCCGGCTTCAGGGCATCTGCAAAAGCATGAGCCGCCATATGGTTATCCCGCTGGGTTTCAAAATAGCCAAAACTGGTGAAGAAATTAAAAGCGTAATCAAAATAATTAATATAAAAAGGGAAACGCATATCATGAACATAAAAGCTCAGGTGGTCATTTTCCATCCGCTTCGCTTTCTGTATGCGTTGTTCCGAAAGGTCTATACCCATCACTTCGTGGCCGTAACCTGCCAGTTGCGCGGCAAAACGGCCTTCTCCACAGGCGATATCCAGGATCCGACTACCCTTCACAGGTTCCAGGTAATGCATCAGTTTTGCTACAAAATGCCGGGCTTCTTCCCTATCCCTGCTTTCGTACAATACCGGATAAAACCTGGAATCAAACCAATTTTCAAACCATTCTCTTTTTTCCGCCATAATGATACAGTCAATCTTATGCGGGCAAAGTTAGTCAAGAATGATTAATAAAATTACATATCTATTTGAATGATCTTCCCTGACATGGGAGCGAGGTAATTCCCTTTCCCACAGCTTGCGGATCTTTAGTAAATAATAGGTTTTCCGATACTCAAAAAATCAACTAATTTCGCTGCGTAAAACGGTTCAGCAAGGAATATGTCTTTAATTAAATCAATATCAGGAATCCGCGGTACTATAGGTGGCGTTGCCGGAGAAGGCCTCACTCCCATTGATGTGGTAAAATTTACTGCAGCTTACGGATCCCTGATCCGGGAACAGCATCAGGGAAATAAACTCATCATCGGAAGAGATGGCCGGATATCCGGGTCTATGGTGCGGGACCTGGCCGCAGCTACCTTACAGGGCATGGGCTTTGAAGTGATAGACCTGGGCTGGAGTACTACTCCTACCGTGGAGATGGCGGTAAAAATCAGTGGCGCCGCCGGGGGTATTATCCTTACAGCCAGCCATAATCCCAAAGAATGGAATGCCCTGAAACTGCTTGATCACCAGGGAGAATTCATCTCTGCCGCTATGGGCGCCCGGTTGCTGGAACGCGCGGAACAAGAGGATGTGGTTTTTGCCGGGATCGGTAAGCTGGGCAGTATTACTCATGATGACTCTTTCATGCAGCAACATATTGATGCCATACTGGCCCATCCGCTGGTGGATGCCGCTGCTATAAAAGAAAAAGGTTATACCATTATCGTGGATGCCATCAACTCCACAGGGGCTATTTTTGTCCCTGCTTTGTTAAAGGCCCTGGGGGTTACCGCCATCACTGTACTGAATGAAGAAATCAATGGCCGGTTTGCCCATAACCCGGAACCCCTTCCGGAGAACCTGCGGGAGCTATGCACCGCAGTAGCGAAACAAAATGCGGATATGGGCATAGCGGTAGATCCGGATGTGGACCGCTTATGTTTTGTATGTGAAGATGGTACTCCTTTCGGTGAAGAATATACCCTTGTCGCTGTGGCAGACTATGTGCTGAGCCACAATAAAGGCAATACGGTGTCTAACCTCTCTTCGACCAGGGCGCTGCGGGATATTACAGAGCAGCATGGCGGACAATACTTTGGCAGTGCCGTAGGCGAGGTGAATGTGGTGAC
>CAZFKK010000374.1:0-3177 GCA_964519735.1 uncultured Taibaiella sp. | reverse complement strand
CCGGGCTGCGCATAAAATACGTTACGGAAAGGGATAGTTTTTTTTCCGCCTCTCCATAACGGCCCTGTTCTATCTGTGCCAATGCCTGGCCAAAGAGCGATAATCCTGAACCGTAGGGGTATCCTTCTTCCCTGCTGCGCCGGCCCGTCGCGTACAAAAGGGCAAAAGCGCTGTCGGGATTGGCCGGAATAGCGCTCCTGGCATCACGAATCTCTTTCAGTATACCGGCCGTATCCAACGGGCGGATGCTTTCTACTCGGAAGAGGTCTGCACCACCCTGGGCAGATGAAGTCATAGGTAAAGCGAGGACCAGGACAACGAGGCAAACAGGGAATGCAGCAACCGCAGTCAATACAACAGAGAAAAAATCATGCCGGTTCGATAAATAGTTTACTTTATTCTTATTCGTTTTATTCATTCTATTTAGGTAAAAATACCCAATTCCAAAATCCGGTATTCCTAGCGAAACAAGAGATCTTATTACCAGGTAAATTTGTATAAAATATTTTCATGCTTTTTATGGTATCCATAGGGTGCATCCATGACTATAAGTTATGGAAAAAATAATTTTGCTATTTATTGCGCAGCTTCAAGATACTAAATTATGAAATTAAAATTTATCAGGATTTTATTTCAAGGGGGAACTAATATTATACTTTCTTAATTGCTTTGAGCTTATTCTTTAATTTCAACGATTAATCCGGGAATCTTACTATTTTACCGATCAGGTGCTCTTACCCATTCGACTATGATCAAAAAAATACATTTATTAATTGCTTTTCTGACAGTAACCGGTCTCCCGGACGCCCATGCACAACTTGCATTAGCCTATAGGGATACCCTGCTTTGCCCGGGAGAAAGTATAAAGATGTGTGCCTCCATCGTCAGCGGCAAAACAGATGAACTGAATTCTGACAATAATTTTTCAGGGGTGATCAATATAGGGTTTCCTTTTATGTTTTTTGGTAATAATTATACTTCCTGCGTCGTGTCCGGGAATGGTTATTTGAGTTTCAATACGGCCCGGGCCTCCACCCCCAGTGAGTACACATGGCCGACCATAGCAGGCACCACCGCCGTCGATAATTCCATTCTTGCCGCTTTGGTGGATATGAATATAGCGATGGGAGGCAAGATCCGCTATCAAACCACGGGTACTCCCGGAAGCAGGAAGTTTACCCTGGAATGGTGCAACCTTCCTTTATATGGTTGCACTACGAATAAAATAACCACGCAGATCGTTTTATTTGAAGGCAGCAATAATATTGAAATGCATACTTCAAATATAGATCCCATCGTAGGCAACTGTCCCACGGCTTCAGCAGGCTTCTATGGAAAAGTGCTGCAGGGAGTCCGTTATTTCTGGAGCTTATTCTTCTTTACCCCGGGCCGGGACCCGGCAGGCAACTGGGGCACTACAGGGGCCACCAATGATGCCCGCCGTTACACCCCCAACAGTATTGCTACGGTTTACAGGATAGACACCATTCCCTTCAATCCTACCCGTATCCTGGATTCTGTAGATGAATCCTCCATAAAATGGTATGCAGCCGGCAACCCCCAGGTGCCTATAGCCACCGGGGCCTGTGCCAGTGTCGTTACGGACATGAATATACCTTATTATGTCGTGAAATATTCCGGCCCGGTGGGTTGCCTCAGCGACAGTGTTCATTATTCTGATACGGTACATATACACCTGGGCGCCAGCTATGACACCACAGTGGCCTCGATCTGCGAGGGGGAAAGCTATCGTTTTTACGGACAGGAGCTGACGTCATCGGGACGGTTCGATACCTTATTCTATTCTTCAATCGGCTGCGATAGCGTGATTGCTTTGCAGCTCACCGTACATCCTAATCCTGATGTTTCTATTGAGGGTGATGTATCCAGGGAAGCTTGCGAAGGGAGTAATGCGGCATTCATCCTCACCCACCCCTGCGCGGACTGCCGTTATCAATGGACGCTGAATGGGGACATTATCCCCGGGGAAGAGGGCGACCGGATCATTGTTGAAGCATCCGGCGTGTACAGGGTGACGGCCACGAGTAAGTACGGCTGTACGGCCATTTCGGAGCGATACAGGATGAATGTACATCCCAGACCCATAGCCCGGATCCTGCCTTTTAGCGATGAGGTCATTTGTGCCTTCGACACGTTAACGCTTACAGCGGTAGCCCATACAGGATACAGGTATTGGTGGGACCCCCCGAAGCCTTTCAGGGATCTTACAGGCAACAGGGGCCCGGAGGCAACCGGGATTTTCAGAGAACCTACAAATGTGGTCCTGACTGTTTTCAGCGAAAAAGGCTGTTCTGACAGCACACATGCCTTTGTAAGGACCTACCCTTGCTGTGAGGCGTTTATTCCCAACGCGTTTTCTCCTAACGGTGACGGGGTGAACGACTATTTCAAGCCCGAACTGCAAACAGGGCAAGTGCTGATCGCGATGAGGATTTACGACCGCTATGGCGCCATGGTGTATGACAATAGTCATCCTTCAAAGGGCTGGGATGGTAAGTATAAAAACGGGATGGAGGCTAAAATGGATAACTATATGTACCTGGTGCAGTATGAGTGTGCGGATAAAAAGATACATATCAGGAAGGAATTTGTTTTTCTGATGAGGTAAGGTCATTATTCAACTATTTATTACCAATAGAATTAATTATTCATTATAAAAATTAAGAAATGAAATCATTTAATTTACGATTGATTTTGATCGCGTTTGTATTGTTTATGGGGCAGCCGGGTTCCGCCCAACTCGCACCTGCCTGCTCACCTACCTATTCGGTGACCGGAGCCAGTTGGTATGTATCTTCCTTTAAGATAAAGGATTTTACACACACGCCTACCTTTTCCGAACATGATTTCACGGCGCATTCCTTTTCGGTATATATCGATTCGGTGTACGATATAGCCGCAACGACAACCGGATGGTGCGGCATAGCTGTCGGCGCTGACTTCAATAACGACGGTGATTTTGATGATGTGGATGAAGTTATGGCCAATCCACCTTATGCAGACGGCAATCCTTATACCTATAATTTCAGCATTAAGATCCCGAGTTGGGTGCCTGTGGGTGCCTACCGGTTCCGGTTTTTTAACAAAGGGGGCAATTCTACGGTGGGCGTACCGCAATGGTCACCCTGTGGCGCTTATGCAAATGGCAGCTGGGGG
>CAZFKK010000373.1:0-3179 GCA_964519735.1 uncultured Taibaiella sp. | reverse complement strand
CCAAAGAAGACTGGAAACAAGGCAGGTTCATCCTCCCTCCTAACGACAACGATGAATTCATACCATTGCCCGAGGATAAATCAGGCCCTGTAGGCACCGCTCCAAAACCCGAACCTCTTTCCTAGGCAAACGAACCCCAGTCTCCTGTCTTAAGAGATCCTAGTGATTTCCTTTAATTTAGCTAGTTTTGCCACCAAATCACCCTATTATGAAGAAGCTCTTTTTTCTTTTAAGTACTTTGGCCACAGGAGGCATGACTATAGCTCAGCAAACGGGCAGTTTTAATGCTACCATTACTTTCAATGAGTCATCCAGGATACTGTCCCATTATGTCCCTGCCGACTATGATGCTACGCAGTCCTATCGATTGGTTATCGGGCTGCATGGCATGGGAGACAATTCTACCAATTACAGGAATGCCTTGGTGAACGGTTTGAGTTTCGCAACCGCGTTTCCTAATACCATTTTGATTTGTCCGGATGGGGGGAACGACCAGGGAAGGGACTTTTATACTCCCGTTGGCGACGAAGCCATTATCCGGGAAGCCATTCTGCATGCAACTGCAAATTACCATATCGACACCTCGGCGATCATCTTACAAGGCTTCTCTCTTGGCGGCAGAAGCGCCCTGAGATACGGACTGGATAACCCCGAACAGTTTAGCGCATTACTGCTGAACACACCGGCCATTCAGGGAGTTAAAGAAGCCAATAACGCATCTTTATTTACGTATAATTATGCTAATGCCTCCCGCTTGCCTATCTTTATTACCTTAGGCAATGATGATCCTCTTTACCAGGAGCCCATTAATGTCACCATGACCTACCTGGTAGCCCATAATGCAAAGGTGGCCTACAAAAAATTTAAGGGTGGGCATACCGTACCTGATTTTCGAAATTACCCCTATTCCGGCTTTTTCAACCAACCTCATAGCAGCGGCATAGATGCAGGTATTTACAAAGTTACTGCCCCGGTCCGGACATGTGATGGCAGCATCACGGCCACAATTTTATTGCAAAATACAGGGAACGATGTCTTGCAGACCATTAAGCTTGCTTACGGAATAGGCAACAATAAAGACACCTTTACATGGCAGGGAGATCTGGCCAGGTATGAGCATGTAGAACTATCCCTCCCCGTTTACCAGGCAGGTAAGGTAACGATGAATTCCTACGACTTTGAAGTAGCGCTGGTTTCCCTGAATCAGAACATAGAGGATCTGTTTCCCGATTTTAATTCGGCGACAAAGTCTGTTCATATTATGAACAATATCCTGTCTTTACCTTTTGAAGAAAGATTTGAAAGTGAAGCTGATTTGGAAAAATGGGCTTTAAATAGTTCAGGAGATTACCTGCTCCCGTTCTCTTACTTTGAGGAGGATGGCGCACTATTCAGCTTCAATTCTATATTTATATTTGACAATGCAGGAACAAGGGAAGAAGTGCTATCTCCTGAACTCGATCTTTCAGGTCACAGCAGCGTCTACCTGCATTTTAATGTTGACTATAACTACACGCAATATACCGCTAATGTTGTTGGCGTGGATGCTGTTTTTGCCGATACTTTAGAAGTATGGGCATCCCAGGATTGCGGGCAGACCTATACACCCCTGTTTAAAAAAGCAGGAGCAGACCTGAGTGGTCAGGATGCCCCAATTTTTAACCCCTTGGATATCGCTAATCTACTCCCGGATGTGGACCGGAACCGGTACAGGTCTTTCAGTATAGACGTATCTTCATTTGCAGGTGAGGATAAAGTACACTTTAAATTCAGTTACCTCTCCGGGTTAGGAGGATATATTTATCTGGATGATATAGTCGTCAATAATGATCCGACATCAGTGAACAGGGTCCATGCTTCCCGGTCCGGGATGCGGCTTTATCCTAACCCGAGCTCAGAACAATTGCACATTTCCTTGGACAATGAAGCCATACAACAGATCCAGGTCTATAATATGCTGGGCCAACTGGTCTATGAAACGGAGGGCAACAACCGCCAGCAACAAAGCATTGAAGTGGGCAGTCTTTCAAAAGGCACCTATTTAATCAATGTGTCTACAAAGGATCGCCGGGTTCAGAAAAAGTTTATTGTACAATAGTTTTTACACACAGCGGTACCAGGCAACCAGCCTCCTCCCTCAGTGTCTGTATCCATCAGACCCTGAGGGAGCCACGGAATGCCCTGGCAGCATAGTAGGATTCAGCCCCATTGTGATACGTAAAGACAGTATCGTACCGGCGATCACAAAAAAGGGCGCCACCAAGTTTCCGTATAGCAGCAGGGGTTACGATCCAACTGGAGGTCTTCCTGTCGAAATCTCCCAATTGCTGCAGATCCCTGTATTGCTCTTCTGTCAAAAGTTCGATGCCCATATCAGCGGCCATTTCAACAGCGCTATTGGCCGGTTTATGTTCTTTTCTTGATGCCAGGGCCTCATGGTCATAACAAATACTCCTGCGGCCCTTAGGGCTTTCCGGGGAACAATCGTAAAAAAAGTATTCGCCTGTTTTTTTATCAAGGCCGACGACATCCGGTTCTCACGGTTATTTCCATTTCGTTAAGCGACCAGAGCTTGTCCGGATTCGCTTCCAGTTTTGCCTGCACTTTAGCCCAGTCAATACCTTTATGGCGGGTTTTGTTTTGCTCAAAACGGGCCTTCAATATGCCGAGTAGTTCTTCACTCTGTGAAGGGGATAACTTCTTCTTATTGCTTTTCATGTTGTTGCTGTTTTTATAGGATTCATGATCCGGTAATTCATTTATTAAAAGCCTGTAACCACTTTTCTATCCGCGGGCCTGAAATACCAGGATACTGCGGTAAGGAGGAGTAATAATACAGGTCCAAAAAAATCTTTGGCGCTGTCGCCACGGACCAGGTGGGAAAAGACGGCACCCGACATGGCGAAAAAGAAACCTGCATAAGCCCATTCCTTCAGCAAAGGAAATCTGGGCATCAATATCGCCGCAACACCCAATATTTTCCAAACACCCAGCAGGGTTAGAAAATAGAGCGGATAACCTAAATGTACCATCATGGCTACTTCTTCTTCCATCTTAATTAATTGTACAATTCCGGTGGATAGCATGCCCAAGGCCAGCCAGATAGTAGCCACCCAATAGATAATTTTGTTGCGCTTTGTCATAGTGGGTTATTTTAATTGATTAACAATGTCTTGTAG
>CAZFKK010000372.1:0-3182 GCA_964519735.1 uncultured Taibaiella sp. | reverse complement strand
CAAAATAAAGAAAACCTTGCAATCAATTGATTTACAAGGTTAAATTATTAGAAGTGGTGGTCTCGACAGGGATCGAACCTGTATCTAGAGTTTAGGAAACTCCTATTCTATCCATTGAACTACGAGACCAATGGTGTGCAAAAGTAAGGAAACTCTTTTATTATTTAAACTCCAAAGTTTCAACAAGATGTTCCATATCTTTTTTAAGGAATTCCGCTGCTGGTTTTAAGGAATCTGCATTAGGCGTTGTATTGAAATATAGGGAGCCGCGAATGAAATGCCGGAGGGTATCCGTGATGAAGAACTGGTAAGAGGAAGCTGCATTTCCGCCACATGGTAAAACACACCGACCAGGTGATTCGGGGTTCGGAATTCAGGGGTTTTAATATAATCTGCACGCACGTCATGCGCATACGATAGTTTATAGGATTCTTCTACCAGCTTATGAAAGGGCTGTTGTGCAGTAATAGGCTTATAACTCAGGTACAGCGCCGCGTCCAGGTCCTTGAACTCTATATTGATCCAGTACGGCGATTGTTCTTCTGCGATCAATTGGGTATCCTGCGTTATCCGGCCATATACAGGATACTCAAAACGATAAGGAAAGTCATCACGTTCAAATGTGGTGTACCGCTTTTGAGGCAATTCAACTTTGAAATATCCCCGGGGTTTGGGTACAGGCTGAGCAGGGCGACAGGCCTCCAGTATAACAAAGATAAGTAAGAGTCCGGCAATGCTATATTTATTCATAATGATCCGTTATGGAGCTGCAACCGTATCGGCAGCCTTCTTGTCTTTTCTGTTAAGGTTCTTTTTATTAACCGGCAACTTAATTTCTTCCTGCACGGATGGGTCAGGCGGTGCGGGTAACGACTGGACACTGTCGGCGCTTACCGTTGCTTCTGCATCCACATCCTTTATTCCATATACCGCTTTTTGCTCATTTAAGAGATTAAGAACCAAACCATATAAGGAATCCATCTGATCCGGCCGTTGCTGGTACCAGGTCATTGCCTTTTTAAACTGGGGGAGATCTACTTCATAATGATTCAATATGGAAGTATAAAATCCTGCCAGGCTATCATAATTACGGTCGAAACGATGCTTTACACTATCCCCTATCCCCAGGCTATAGGACTCTGCCAGGTGCAGGTCCAGTAATATATGCTGCATTTTTTCAGGGGGAATGACTGCCTGATCCTTTGCCTGCCTGCAGGAAAAGCAGGCAACGAATAAGATCAACAGGCCCCTGGTCATCCAAAGTCTTTTCAAAAGGCAATAGGTATTTGGTGTAGTGGTATCCGGCAGTATTACAGATGCCGGTACTTATTTAATTGCTCTGTATTTAGGGGTATTGGGTACATCCATTTTACTTAACTGCTCCGGATAGTCTTTACGCTGTTCCTTAGGGGTCTGGGCAAGAATATTTACAAACTCACCAGACTTGGCATTAAAGAAAAATTGCAGCAGGTAAGAAGTGGGATTTTCATTATTGATTTTGGTGAGTACCGGCACGCCTTCTAAAATATTCTTGCGGCCTTCTTCAGGTTGCTCCCCCATCATATCCAATCCCCTTCTATGATAAGTATACCAGTAAGGCCGAAAATCTTTAAATCTTGGGTTCAGCAACTGTTCAATCAGCCAATACCGGTTACGGTTGCCTTCAGAAGGTTTCCAACCTTTAATATTGGATCCTTCTTCCGGAGCATTATTGACGATATACTGTGCTTTCTTCAGAAACTCTTCTCCTCCTTTGGGAGAAAAGGAATCGTAATCAAGGCCAATGATCAGGTAGGCATAATAAGCAAAAATAGCCGTCAGGTTAGAAACCATAGCATCGCTACCCGTGATCCGGTTATCGTCATATTGGAGTGTCTGGCTCTCTTCATAACGAAAAATGATCTCCCGGTCTAAAAAATTGACTAATGAAGTATTATAAGTGGAATTAAATACAGGCCGGGATGCCTGTATGTTTAAGTTTGCCCTGTAAACATTATCAGAACCGGACCTTGCGGTCAGGTTGAGCAGGAAGCTGCAATCTATTTTTTCAATTTGTTTATACTGGTCGTTGGTCCACTTACGGTTGGTCATGAACTCATTCAAGGCCAGTTGCAGGGATTGAAATACTTTAGGGTCTACATTTTGTATCCTGTCATGAATGACCTCTACCCTACAGTTCAATTCCTGAGCCTGCAGGTTTAAAGTAAGAGCAAAGACACTAATAAGAAAAAATAACTTCCGCATCCTATTATTTTAAGGCTATGACGTAATCAACAATACTTTTGGCAGTATCCGTTTTCGATTGCAGTGCCAGTTCAAGACTATTGCCCTCTTTAGGGATCAGGGTCACCTTATTGGTATCATGCCCAAATCCTGCTCCTTTATCCTGCAAAGAATTCAATACGATCAGGTCGGCATTTTTAGCCTGAAGCTTTTTCCTCGCATTGTCCAGTTCATGATCTGTCTCCAAAGCAAAACCTACGACAACCTGATCCTCCCGTTTAGACTGACCCAACTGCGCCAGGATATCCGGGTTTTTCACCAGATTCAAAGATAAAGTTTCCCCATCATCCTTTTTTATCTTTTTTTCAGCAACCTGATCCGGCCGATAATCGCTTACCGCAGCCGAAAGAATAGCCACATCTGCCTGGGGAAACAAGGCTAAACACTGTGCCAGCATCTCCCGGGCAGTTTGTACAGCATAGGTTTTCACCAGCGGATGGGTACAGGATTCCTTACTGGGTCCCAGTACCAGGTCTACTGCCCAGCCGTGCTCTGCCCAGGCCAGGGCCAGGGCTACCCCCATTTTACCTGTGGAGTGGTTACCGATAAAACGCACAGGATCTATGGATTCGTATGTAGGGCCGGCTGTAATTAATACCCGGTGTTCCCGTGGAGCAGGAACTATCTTATTGAAAAAGGAAGAAAGACGGGCTGTTATCTCCTCCGGCTCAGCCATCCTACCCTCACCTACAAGGCCACTGGCCAGTTCCCCATGTCCCACAGGAACCAGGTGATGCCCGAAACTATGTAAGGTGGCCATATTGGCTTTAGTAGCCGGATGCTGCCACATATCTTCATCCATAGCCGGTGCAATAAATACCGGGCAACAGGCGGAAAGATATACAGCCTGAACCATATTATCACAAAGGCCATGAGCCATTTTGGCCAGGGTATTGGCG
>CAZFKK010000371.1:0-3185 GCA_964519735.1 uncultured Taibaiella sp. | reverse complement strand
GCGGTCTTCCAGGGTATGGCTTTTAACAGCTCAATGTCACTGCGTAAAGTACCGTAACTCATGATCAGGATAGAATACGCTTCCTCTTCCTCAAAAAAATCCCGGAGATTACGTTGGGTACCACTGTATACCAGTGCTTTCAGATGCGGGGCAAATTTGGCTATTTCCTTACTCCAGTTATAGATCAAAGATGCCGGGCAAATGACAATATGTTTTGCCTCCGGATGCAGCTCCTGTTGCCTGCAAATAAAGGCAATGGTCTGCAGGGTTTTACCTAAACCCATATCATCCGCCAGGATGCCGCCGGCCCCGATCTCGGACAACAGGCACATCCATTCGAATCCTTTTTGCTGATAGGGGCGCAACGTAGCATTTATTTTTTGAGGCAGCGGGTAAACATCTTCTTTGTTCTCCTGCCATAATAGCCATTTGCTGCGCCATTCCCGGCTCAGGGATTCCTGTATTTCCTGCCGCACACCGCCATCCCGCAGGCACAGCCATATCCAGCGCGGAGCGCTGATGATATCTTTAGGCAATACTTTACAGTGCTTCAGTAATAAGCTATACTGCGCGATCCAATCATCCGGCAGTACCGCAATAGAATTGTCTTTGAGCAATAGGCTGTTTTGCCCGGATAGCAATAACTTCTGTAAGGGGATAAGCGGAATCTTTTCTTTCCCGAAAGAGACGGTGCAATTCAGGTGGATAATTTCACTTTCTATTTCGTCTATATGTAAGGTCAGTTCTGTTACCGGAGGGTGGGAGGAATATCTGAAATGCTTCAGCATTTCCAGGCCGGTTAAGACAATATCTTGCTCCAGTAGGCTATGGTAGGTCTTCAGAAACCATTGTTTCTTCTTGGCTTCCGCGAAGCTGAGGTAGAAATATTTACTTTGGTTATTGAAGTTCGGGTGCAGGCTTTTGAGGTAATGTACAAAGGCCGACTCTTCTTCCTGTCTTCTCTTGATATTATAGGGAACGCCGTTGCGTATGGTTTCATGTTCTGCTTTCCAGTCGCCTTCTACAGCGATGCCTTCATAGATCCACCTGGGGCTTAACATCAGCATGGTATCGCTCAACTCACTCAGGAAAATACCGGATACCGGCGGGCTGTCAATAACGTTCCGGCTAAAGTGGTTATTCCGGTTCAGGGGATAATTCTCTTCCAGTTTCTGAACAATGCGTTCTGAAAACAATACATTATTCAGACTATATTGTTCCGGCTTGCTGGCATGAAGCCATTCCAGGGTCACAAAGTCCCGGTAAGAAAGCGTATAATATACATTTTCCGATTCAACCAGGAATTTATAGCGCCTGCATTCACTTAAGGGCAGGATCTGATCAGCAATTTTCAGCAACCCTTCAATATACAATCCTGTTTGTTCATCACGTAATACCTCAAAGGATAGCGTGGGCTGCTCGGTGCTGATCCGGCATTTAGCGGTTAAATAATTGCCGGTCTTAGGATTAATGGTTTTGTGATAAACCGGGGTCTGGGTTATCGCGGGAGCAACTTTACTGAATAAATCGTAGAAATAACGAAACGTCATTTTCTCCATGTATTTATCGGCAGTCATTCCTGTTTTTTCCCGCATATGTTTCCTGGCGAGGTTCCGGCGTTCAAAGGCAATGTCTGCATCATTAAAGCGGAGCAGCAGTTCTTTGGTCTCTTCATTGAACTGTTTGAAATAACGGTTCAGTTGATTGGCATCTATGGGGAAGACCTCGAATAGTTTATCTTTTCCTGTCCTGATATGCAAGACACTCAGTAGGCTGTTGTAATTCAAAATATCCCCGGGTATCAGTACTAGTGCGGCTACGGGAATAATTCGTTTTGTTTGATCCATTTGTTTAATCTATTATTCTATGGCTTGATCTATTGCCTGGTTATTAATAGGTTCGCTCCTAGTGACAACCTTGTTGTAGCGTCCCGCTACGACTCATGCAGTGGACCACTTTTGAAGAAAACAATTCCCCTATCCATTACCGGTTAGAGGAATTGTTGCAGGATATGCTGTGCCTGTAGGAATGCAATGGGTAAACAGAGCGTTTTTTTGACCAGCTAAGGCCTGCTGTTAGCCCTTATTATCTTCTTCAAGGGAAAATAAGCTGTCCACGAATTCATATTTGTTGAAGATCTGTAAGTCCTGCATCCGTTCTCCCACTCCTATATATTTGACAGGAATTTTAAACTGGTTGGCAATAGCTAAAACGACGCCTCCTTTAGCAGTACCGTCCAGTTTGGTAATGGCCAGGGAAGTAACTTCTGTGGCGGCGGTGAAATGTTTGGCCTGCTCCAGGGCATTCTGTCCCGTACTGCCATCCAGTACAAGCAGTACTTCATGAGGCGCATCCGGGATCTTTTTGCTGATTACTCTTTTGATCTTGGATAATTCATCCATTAAATGGGCTTTATTATGCAACCTGCCCGCCGTATCAATGATGATCACATCCGAATCCCGGGCCAACCCGCTCACTACAGCATCGAAGGCCACGGAACTGGGGTCGCTTCCCATTTCTTTTTTGACAATAGGTACATCCGCCCGCTCACTCCATATGGTCAGTTGATCTACTGCTGCAGCTCTGAAGGTATCGGCTGCACCCAGTAATACACTTTTGCCATTCTTTTTGAAATTGTGTGCCAGTTTGCCGATAGTCGTGGTCTTTCCGACACCGTTAACCCCAACAACAAGGATAATATAGGGCTTTTTGCCGGCGGGGATATCAAAGGTCTCAAACTCATTGTCAGGGGCATGCGTAAGAATGCCTGCAATTTCTTCCTGCAATAAACGATTGAGTTCAGCGGTGCCCAGGTATTTGTCTTTGGCTACCCTGGCCTCAATACGCTCTATAATGGCCACGGTTGTTTCCAGGCCCACATCCGCAGTGATCAACGCTTCTTCTACACTATCCAGGATTTCTTCATCTACCGTGTTTTTACCAGCAATAGCTTTAGTGATCTTGGAAAAAAAACTTTGTTTTGTCTTTTGTAAACCTTCATCCAGGGCAACTTTTTGCTCTTCCTGCTCTTTGTTGCGTTTAAATAATTTATCAAAGAATCCCATAGTTATTATTGTAATGATTTTCAGAAACTATAATCAAAATAAAATTACATTTGATAGTAGTTTAAGTCAGGCCGCAAAAATACTTCATTTAGATGGTAAGTGAAATTTTCTTATTCGTTA
>CAZFKK010000370.1:0-3209 GCA_964519735.1 uncultured Taibaiella sp. | reverse complement strand
AAAACTCAATTGTAAAGGCTGGCTTCAAGAAGCCGCTTACCGAATGATTCAGAACAATTTGGACCCTTCTGTCGCTGAACATCCCGAGCAGCTCATCGTCTATGGCGGAATTGGTAAAGCAGCTCGCAACTGGGAAAGCTTTGATAAAATACTGGCCTGCCTGAAAGATTTAAATGAAGAGGAAACACTGATGGTACAGAGTGGCAAGCCTGTGGGGGTATTGCGGTCCCATAAGGACGCTCCTCGTGTATTGATTGCCAACTCTAACCTGGTAGGCCGTTGGGCTACCTGGGAACACTTTAGGGAATTAGAGGCTAAAGGTTTAATGATGTATGGCCAGATGACAGCGGGAAGCTGGATCTATATCGGCTCTCAAGGAATTGTACAGGGCACTTATGAAACTTATTTATCTCTGGCTAATATACATTTTAAAGGATCTCTTAAAGGTACCCTGAATGTCACTGCAGGTTTGGGAGGGATGGGCGGCGCTCAGCCTTTGTCCATCACTATGAATGAAGGGGTTTGCCTGGCTGCCGAAATGGAAGAATGGCGGATACAGAAACGGATAGAAACAAGGTACCTGGATGAATATTATAAAGATATTGATGAAGCTATCGACCGGGCACTGGTGGCAAAAGAACAGGAAGAGGCGGTTTCTATAGGAGTTTGCTGTAATGTAGTGGATCTGTTGCAAAGGCTGATTGACCGGAATATTACTCCTGATACGCTGACGGACCAAACCTCGGCCCATGATGAACTGATCGGGTATTTCCCTGAAGGACTTTCTGTTGACGAAGCTAATGTATTACGGGAAAGTGACCCCGAAACCTACAAAATGCGCTCCCTGGATACCATGGCGCACCATGTTCGCCAGATGCTGGAACTGCAACAACGGGGGGCTGTTACTTTTGATTATGGCAATAACCTGCGTGGTCAGGCTAAAGATAAGCGCGGTGTCGAAAATGCATTTGATTTCCCGGGTTTTGTACCTGCTTATATCCGTCCTTTATTCTGCGAGGGGAAAGGACCTTTCCGTTGGGTAGCACTCAGTGGAGACCCCGAAGATATCTATACTACAGATAAAGCACTTGCGGAACTTTTTCCTGAAAACAAGGGATTGCAGCGTTGGCTGACCTTAGCCAAAGAGAAAATTGCCTTTCAAGGCCTGCCTTCCCGGATCTGTTGGTTGGGCATGGGAGAGCGTGAGCAAGCAGGATTACTCTTCAATGAATTGGTGAAGACAGGAAAGGTGAAAGCGCCGATTGTCATAGGACGTGATCATTTGGATTGTGGATCCGTAGCTTCTCCTAACCGGGAAACGGAAGCCATGAAGGATGGTAGTGATGCCGTTGCGGACTGGCCGATATTGAATGCATTGATCAATACTGCGGGTGGGGCGAGTTGGGTCAGCTTTCACCATGGTGGTGGGGTAGGGATGGGCTATTCGCTCCATGCCGGGATGGTCATTGTAGCAGATGGTACTAAAGATGCGGAAGAGCGCTTGAAGCGGGTGCTGCATAATGATCCGGCCATGGGTGTACTGCGGCATGCAGATGCCGGATATGAAGACGCTCAGGAAAATGCAGATAAATTCGGATTAAATATCTGGTAACTCATTTATAGTAGTGATTTGGAGTGCCGGGTTATACACCTGGCACTTTTGCATTACAGCCTTTTTTGATATTGCCTTTTCTTGGTTTCCAACCGCTGCAGCCAGGTTGGTCCGGGTATAAATGAATTCGAAGGCCCCACTGATCAGCTCTTCCTGTAGAAATTATGTTAACCAGGAATGGTTTTATGAGTAGCTAAATAAAAATAAATAAATAAGTTATGTATTTCTATTAAAAAATTTATCATAAACCAAAAAATAATACTCTATAAAATTTGTAGACTATTGTTTAGTTTGTAAGTTTGCAGCATTAAAAGTCATTCAGTGATTATTTTTATACAACAACGGTCTCTTCCTATTACTCCCGTTTTTTCCTTTCTACCCAAGGAAACATGCGGTTGTTGTTGTTGTTGCTAAGGCATATCTATCCCCGGTCTTCTCCTGATTCTTAACGGAGTTATTTTCCTGAGGGGCTATTTTCAAACACTTTTCTTATTGCCTGACCGGTTGTTTGACCGGTCGATTTTCAAATTTTCCAGAAACATTCCATCACTTTTAAATTTTAAAAGGAGGTATCCCGATGTGTTAAAGATTTACTGATAATCTGAAAAGGAAGATACATAAGTATTTCCTCCCCTCTTAAATGGTCACAATTCAAAACATTAAACACAACTTACAACATCAAATACAACTCACAATGAGACAAACACTACGCTCCATTATACTCATTATATTGCTGGGCAACCAGGCATTTGCTCAGGGCACCGTAACAGGGGTGATAAAGGATGATCAGGGTACCCCCGTAGTACATGCAACTGTGCTGCTGAAAGGAACTAACGTTTATGCGGTTGCAGATTCCAACGGACAATTCAATATCGCTGCAGGAAAAGAGCTGCCTTTCTTCCTGCTGATCAACTTCGTTGGTTATAAAACCCAGGAAGTCCGGGTTTCCGAACTGACGGATGTGCCCTTAGTCGTAACCCTTAGCAGGGATAACCAGTTGGAAGAAATCGCCGTCACTTCCAGGCGCCGCAGAGAGGCAGCGCAGGACATTCCTATTCCGATCTCGGTGCTGAGCGGGCTTCGGGTCGAAGACGCAGGTTCTTTCAATGTAAACCGGGTGAAGGAATTAGTGCCTACCGTACAGCTCTATTCTTCTAACCCTCGTAATACCACGCTCAACATCCGGGGTTTGGGTTCGACATTCGGGCTTACCAATGACGGTCTTGACCCCGGCGTCGGCTTCTACGTGGATGGTATCTACTATGCACGTCCTGCAGCGGCAACCCTCGACTTTATAGATATAGAGCAGATAGAGGTGCTGCGCGGACCGCAGGGAACGCTTTTCGGTAAAAATACGACTGCCGGCGCCTTCAACATCACGACCCGTGCTGCCAGTTTTGAGACGGGTGCTAACTTCGAACTAAGCTACGGTAACTACGGGTACATACAAGCCAAAAGTTCTATCACAGGACCTTTGATAAAAGACAAACTTGCTGCGCGGGTGTCTTTTTCGGGTACGCAGCGCGATGGTAACATCTATAACGTAAGGACGGACAAATACCTGAACGACCTTAACAACCTGGGGGTACGTGGCCAG
>CAZFKK010000369.1:0-3224 GCA_964519735.1 uncultured Taibaiella sp. | reverse complement strand
AGATTGATTCCTTCCCGTTATTTTTTTTGTGGTAAAGGCTGGGGCCTGCTTTTTATAAGTATGCTCTTTGCCTGTGCCGGGATCCGGGCGCAAAAGAAACCGGTTCCACCTAAGGATACCACCCATAAATCGTCCATTATACAGATCCTGGATAATGAAGTGGGAGAGTATATCAAGGAGGGGGAATATACGGTACATAAATTATTGGGTGATGTGCAGCTATTGCATGGCACGGACACCCTGTATTGTGACAGCGCTTTCTTCTATACGCATAAGAATAGCGTGGAGGCCTTTGGCAACGTGGTCATCCGGCAATTGGACGGAACGGAGGCATTTGCGGACTATATGCAGTACACCGGCAATACGAAAGTGGTCCATATGCGGTCCAAAGGCAACAAGGAAGTACAGCTGGCTGATGCCCAGGAGAACAGCTTCTGGTCAAAAGAAATAGAATATAACCTGAAAACCAAAATAGGTAAATATAGTAAAGGAGGACAATTACAAACCGAGGCCACGATACTGACCAGCGAATCCGGTACCTATAATTTAAACACCAAAGAAGCCAGGTTTAAAGGGAATGTATTGGTAAGTGATCCGGAATATCAGGCCGTGTCTGTTGACCTGGGTTATAATACAGAAACTAAAGTAGCGCGTTTTTTCGGACCTTCTGTAGTCACCAACGATCAGTCCGTATTGCAAACGAGCAACGGTTACTACGATACCAGGAACAGGACCTCGTTTTTTACAGGAAGGGCCTCTATTTTGAATGGCGCTCAGTATATAGAGGCAGATACGTTGGATTATGACCGTAATTCAGGCTTTGGTTATGCCCAGGGAACAGTTATTGCTATAGATACTCAACAGAAATCTACACTGTATAGCGGCTATGCACAGTACAATGAACTGGATAAAACACTGCTGGCCTATGGGTTGCCTTTATTGAAGACCCTGAACGGGTCGGACAGCTTGTTTATTAAAGCCGATACCTTCTTCAGTGCCCCTGTTCCTGTAGAGGCCCCTGTCCTTTCTGCACAGGATAGCCTTCAGAAAACGGTGGATGCGATCCTGGGAGCGGTCCAGCCGGACGACATAGCAGATCCTGTTTTAAAGGGAACAGATAGCCTTCCTGTCCCTGATAGCAGGGGCCCGATTGCAGAGAACGATACTTTCCACCTGAATGCAATGCAGTCAGCGCCGGATTCCTCATTGTTGGAGCAGCCCAGCCCCCCGGTTCCCGAATCTTTGGCGGAGGTAAAGCAGAAGATGGATGACTTTGTGTACAAAAAAATGCAGGATAGAGACACTGCATTGTATGTTGCCGATACCTCGAAATTCACTTTATCGGCAGAGCGTATGCGCCTGACGGATTCTACCGCACATAGCTATTCCAACACTCCCCCACAGGAGGATACGGCCGGTCCCCGGTATTTTGTGGGCTACCGGAATGTGGTTATCTATTCCGATTCCCTCCAGGGCGTCTGCGACAGTATCCGATATTCCCAGCAGGATTCGCTGATGCGTATGTACCGGGAGCCGGTATTATGGCCACGCAACGGCCAGCTTAAAGGAGATAGGATCTACCTTAAGCTGGACAGCAGCCAGCTCAAAGAGGTGCATGTGCCTCATAATGCGATCATGATCACCCGCTCCGGTCCTGAAAAAGCAGGGATGTTCGACCAGGTACAGGGGAATGCGATAAGGGGCTACCTGAGCAATAACCGGATGGATTCCCTGGTGGCCGAACCTAATGCTGCCAGTATTTATTATGTTACAGAGGAGGACAGTTCTTATGTAGGCTGTAGTGAAGCCAGTGCGGAAAGGATTGAGATCCTGTTTGAACAGGAAGAGATCAGAACAATCATTTACAGGAGGGATATTGTGCAGAAAATGACCCCGATGAAGGATGTGGAGCCGGAAACGATGCGGCTGAGCCGTTTTAAATGGCTGGAACAAAGAAGGCCTAAAAGTCTTGAGGAATTTATGGAAGGCTTAGCGCCTCCATCCGCCCCTCAATTGCTGCATTGACGGACATGGCCTGCTGCTCCTGCTCATTCCATTTCCTGTTCGTTTTTCATCTGTTGCAGCAAACGTTTGTCTGAATATTCTGCGTAACTGCTGGGAATGATCTTCTTGCCATGGTATTCGATATAGGCCCGGGTAAATTCCGCCCCGAAGTACAGGATAGCAGCGGAAAAATAGATCCATAACAACAGGACAATAACCGAACTCGCTGCGCCATACAGGCTTACCGTACTGTTATTGCTGATATATAACCCGATGATGAACTTCCCCAGCAGGAACAGCAGGGCAGTTACAAAAGATCCGGGCCAGACCTGCCTCCATTTTATTTTGACATCAGGCAGCATTTTGAAGATCACGGAGAAGAGAAAGCTGATGACAAAGAAAATGATGACATTATTAATAAGGCTGATGAAATCAATAGGTAGCTGAGGAAGCAATTCAATAATATACCTGCTCAATGCCAGTATTAAGGTGTTAACGACTAAGGATACAATTAATAAAAAGCCCAGCCCGAGGATCATTGAAAAAGACAGCACCCGGTTGATCAGGAGTTTGACAAATCCTTTTTTGGCTTTGGGTCTTACCCCCCAGATGGTATTGAGCGAATCCTGGATCTCCACAAAAATACCTGTAGCTCCTATGATCAGGGCGACAGCCCCTACAACAGTGGCCAGGGTACTTCCTTTTTGAAATTGAAGCCCTCTCATGATATCCTGGATCTGCATGGCCGTATTGGCGCCGACAATATCTTTAAGTTCGGTGAAGATGGTGCCCTGTAAAGCCTCCTGGCTGTAAAAGGCGCCTCCCGATATAACGATCAGTAACAGCATAGGAGGAAGAGAGAAAATAGTGCTGTAGGCAAGCGCGGCGCTTAACTTCATGCCCTTATCGTTGGAAAAACCACTGACCGTATCTGATGAAATTTTCCAATATTTCTGAAATATTTGCTTTATTTTCGTTGTCATTGAGGAAAAAAGCTTAAAAAAAATAGATAAACTATATATTGAGATTGGTGTAATTTACTTTCTTTTTATCAGGTTTTGCATATTATCTTCTCTTAACTTTGCTGTTTTAATACCCACCTGGTCAAACGATAACAAAAAATATTGATTTATAGTTCAACGTAATCCTATAAAGTATCCGCCATGAAACTGGATGATGAGTTAAAAATGCATCAATTTATTGATAAGTTCCAGAAAGCT
>CAZFKK010000368.1:0-3229 GCA_964519735.1 uncultured Taibaiella sp. | reverse complement strand
GGTGTTGGAACGGCTGTCGGAACATCCCTCCATTATTTCCATTCATATGGACCGCCCCAGCGTCATCCAGCTCCACCGGAGCGTCCCTGATCTGCAGGCCAACCAGGTGTGGACAAGGACAGGCAATCATTTTGCAGGGTACAACGGGTCGGGTGTCATCGTTGGCATTATTGACACCGGTATCGACTTCAGGCATCGTAGTTTCCGACGGCCTGACGGCAAAACCCGTATCCTGAAAATCTGGGACCAAACCATTAATGCTCCTCTGAATCCGCCGCATGGCGGTGAAACCATACCAGGACCAATTACCACACCTGCCACCCTGGCTACACCACTGGGTTATGGCGTCGTGTACGATGCCCAGCAAATTAATGATACGCTGGAAAGTGATACGCCCGCTGTACCTGTCCGGCATGTAGATGGTGATGGGCATGGGACGCATGTGGCCGGTATAGCCGTTGGCAATGGCAAAGAACCGGATGGCTGCAGCGGTGAATTTCATCACATCGGAGTGGCTCCTGATGCAGACCTGGTTGTGGTAAGGTTGTGGGGACTATCTGACGGAGATAACGGCTCGAAGATGACACCTCCGGCAAACCCTTTGCTCAGTGCGCCGGGTAACCTGGTCAGCGATGCGTTAAAGTTCATACTGAATGAAGGCATCCGGGAGACAAAACCGGTGGTGATCAATTGCAGCTTTGGATTGTTTTCAGAATTGATGGATGGAACAGATCCTACCAGCCAAACCATCAACACCTTGCTGACCGCACACAGCACCGGGACCTCTATTGTCATTGCCGCTGGCAATGACGGTAATCGTGGGTTTCATGCAGTTGGAACCGTACCGGCTTCCGCCGCACTGGCAACGCCGCTTAAATTTAAGATCTTTCCGTCCGATACCAAAACCCGTAACCTGGTCATTATCTATAGCGGCAATAACCTGGAAGTTCAGGTAAAATCTCCTGTAGGCGGCGCCAACGGAACCGTTGCCTGGGTCACGGGCGCCAGTGGCAACAGCACAACGGCAAACGGAGCAGGAGGATCTGTTATTGTCACCAGGACGGCCAACAGGATCGGGATTACCATTACACCACCTCCCGCCACGGGTACTCCGCCCGTAGCGCAGTCCAATATCCCTAATACCCTAACGGCAGATTGGCAGATCGAGTTGCGCAATACGAGCGCTACCGATACCCATTTCCACGCATTTTGTTTATATGGAAGTTCACACGACCGGAAATCACCTAAATTTCTCAATAGCACCACCACCAATACGACGTTTACCCAAACCGCTACAGGCAAAGAATGTGTCACCGTCGGATCCTATGAAGTAGGCGGCCAGCTTGCCCCTTCATCAGGACGAGGGCCGACCTTAGCCACCGATGGCCGCATCAAACCGGAGATTTGTGCACCAGGTGTCTCTATTATGTCTGCATCTATACCTAAAGATCGTGAGGATGGCACTTGTGAAAGTTGCTGTTGCGCCTGCTGTCAGGACTGGTATGTTTCCAAGGGTGGCACAAGTATGGCTGCACCCCATGTTGCCGGGCTCATCGCTTTACTATTCCACAAAAATCCTACCTTGACACATACCGAAGTAAAGACACTTCTAACCGGTAATTTTAATCCCCGCCCAGGCGATGCTACCCCTGCAGATGTAACGGGATGGGGAGCTGGTAAAGCAAGCGCTAAAAAAGTGGTGGATGCGGCAACCCAGGTCAACGCACCGGTGGCCTTTACTGCCGCAGCTGCTGAGCTGGCGCAACCGGTCAAACAGATCTTATTGGATACCGAATTCGGAAAGTCTTATCTCGATCTGGGAGAGCGATATTTCAAGGAAATCATACGGCTGATCAATCATAACCGGCGCGTGGCTACAGCCTGGCATCGTAGCCGTGGGCCGGTATGGACAAGACTGGCCATCCAGGCATTTCATGACCCGGCTTATGTCCTGCCGCTTGCCGGCCGGGGACAAAAGCTGTCTGAGAGTATTGACGGGTTTGTGGAGACGCTGAAGGCCTTCGCCTCGCCAGGATTAAAAGAAAAGCTCTTTTTAGTTAGAAAACAGCTGAACGCCCTGCCTGAAAAAATTACCCTGATGGAATTGATTCAATATATAGGCAGCCGGCCTTTGGAAACAGTAGTAGCCACTTCCCAACCGGCAAAACCAATAGAAACGGGCGAAGCAGACAGGACGGTGCCGGTATAAAAAATCATGAATGTGTAACATAAACATGAATGTGTAACATTAAATAATAAACGCCATTATGCCCAATGCTTCAGGTACCCTAGAAAGAATAGGTATGGAACTGGCCACAGCCTTGCAACCGCTGCAGGAAGTGCTGGGCCCGCAATTATTCGACAGGCTCGGCGTAGTCTTGCCGCAGGCATTGGCAACAAATGGCGGCATCAAAGATAAATTCATTGCAACGGCCAACACGGCAAAAAAATTTGAACCACAGGTCACAGCGCTTACTTCAGCCATTGCAGCGAATAACATAGGACAGATTGTAGCGGCAACAGCGGCATTAATCGCCACCATCGTAGAGTTTGTGGTTCGCTTTGAAGAAGCAGGTGCCGCGATCCATAGTGCTGCAGGCACCTTACCGGCGCCGGATAAGGCCGCAGTCCAGCAGCTTGCCCAGGACATAGGTACCCGCATACTTGAATATGCTGCGGTGGGTTACCTCAACGAAAAATTACCGAACCTTACTGCCGTTTTTAACCTGCTCGGTATCCTGGATAAAGAGCATGAGCCTCCTGCAAGGCTGGAAATAAGCAATGTGCCAACCGATATTATTCCCAGGCATTTTTATCCGGATAGAATCGTAAAACTCTTCATGGATCCCGTAGGTTTTCTCAACGAGATTTACCAATGGGGCGGTAATGCGGCACAGTTTAAGGGAGAACAGTTGCTCTATAAAGTATTGGCCCTTTTGGAATCTATAGGTATACCTGCTGTCCTCTTTCAGGACCCGGGGGAACCTCTTACCTTGGAAGCCTATTTCTTTAGCTTATCCATTGACGAATCAGGACCGGTACCGGGATTGCTCTTCAATTTTAGTTTGCCAGGAAATGCCGGTTTTGAAAGAACCATCGCATTTTCTGAACTCTGGAAGGGAAGCGTAAAGGTAGAAGCAAAATTTAATGCCGGAATGGCGGTAACCATCAAGCCGCCTTTCGATATTACCGCAACGCCACCTTCCGGCAATGTAGAACTCACAACGGC
>CAZFKK010000367.1:0-3240 GCA_964519735.1 uncultured Taibaiella sp. | reverse complement strand
GGGGCAATTTTTACTGCGGTATGGGTACGGGAGGTGGTGGCCCCGCCAATAAGCAGGGGTTGTTTCATATTACGCCGCTTCATTTCTGCAGCCACATGTACCATTTCGTCCAGTGAAGGGGTGATCAGGCCGCTGAGGCCGATAATATCTGCCTGTTGTTTTTCCGCTTCGTCCAGTATCTTATCCGCAGGTACCATCACCCCCAGATCCACCACATCATAGCCATTGCAACCCAATACTACCCCTACAATATTTTTACCGATATCATGGACATCCCCTTTTACCGTGGCCATCAGTATTTTCCCTGCTCCCTTACCCTCTTTCTGCGCATCCGGGTTATCCAGCTTTTCCTGTTCGATAAAGGGAAAAAGGTAGGCCACGCTTTTTTTCATAACCCTGGCGCTTTTAACCACCTGGGGCAGGAACATCTTGCCGCTGCCAAACAGATCACCGACGACATTCATGCCATCCATCAGGGGCCCCTCAATAACATGCAGAGGTTTAGGGTATTGGAGCCGTGCTTCTTCCGTATCCTGGTCTATATAATCCGTGATGCCATTGACCAGGGCATGTTTCAGCCGCTCTTCCACCGTCGTTTTGCGCCAGCTTTCGTCTTTTACGATTTCTTTTCCTTTGGCCTTTACCGTTTCCGCAAAGTTAATGAGTGCTTCCGTAGCCTCATTGTTATCATTGTTCCGGTTCAGGATCACGTTTTCACAAAGGGTTCTTAAGCCGGGTTCAATCTCATCATAAATGACCAGTTGACCGGCATTGACAATACCCATATCCATGCCTGCCCTGATGGCATGCAGCAGGAATACACTATGAATGGCTTCGCGTACATGGTCATTGCCCCGGAAAGAAAAAGATACATTACTGACACCGCCACTTACTTTGGTCAGGGGCATTAACCGTTTGATTTCCCGCGTAGCCTCGATAAAATCTACGGCGTAGTTATTGTGTTCTTCTATACCGGTAGCAATGGCAAATATATTGGGATCAAAGATGATGTCCTGCGGTGGAAAGCCCACCTGGGTGGTCAGGATCTTATAAGCCCGGTGGCAGATGGCCACCTTGCGCTCTTTGGTATCCGCCTGGCCCACTTCATCAAATGCCATAACAATTACTGCAGCGCCATAGGCCTTGCAGATTTTGGCCTGCTCTATAAATTTGGCTTCCCCCTCTTTCATGGAGATGGAGTTGACCACACATTTGCCTTGTACACATTTAAGCCCTGCTTCTATGATTTCGAATTTGGAGGAATCGAGCATGATGGGAATACGTGCGATATCAGGCTCACTCTGTACCAGGTTGACGAAAGTAGTCATGGCATACACACCATCAAGCAAGGCATCATCCATATTGATGTCCAGTATCTGGGCGCCGTTTTCGACCTGTTGCCGGGCCACACTCAATGCTTCCTCATATTTTTCTTCGCGGATCAGCCTGGCGAATTTTTTAGAGCCGGTTACGTTGGTGCGTTCACCAACATTGACGAAATTGGTTTCCGGTCTCAGTACCAGCGGTTCCAGGCCACTCAGGCGCAGGAAGGGCTTGATTGTCATTGTACTCATTAGGGGAAATGGTTGTTAAGTTAGATACCTTAAATGTATCTCCGGATTGTTAAGTTGCTTTAAATTTTCCCATAGGGAACAGGACAAAGGTAGCAAGTTTAGTCCTGAATCAAAAAAGCTTATACCCAGCCCCGGGCGGCCAGGTATTCCGCAATTTGTATGGCATTGGTTGCTGCACCTTTGCGCAGGTTGTCCGCTACAATCCAGCAGTTAAGGGTCTTGTCCCTGGATAAATCCCGGCGTATACGGCCTACAAATACCTCGTCTTTACCCCATGCATGGATCGGCATCGGATAGATATTGTTGGCCGGATCGTCCTGGACCACAATGCCGGGGGCATGGCTCAGCAGATCCCTTAGCTCGGCAAGGTCAAAGTCCTTTTCCATTTCAATATTCACACTCTCACTATGTCCGCCCATAACGGGTACCCTTACCGTAGTCGCAGAGACCCTGATCTGGTCATCGCCCATGATTTTTGGGTTTCCAGCATCATTTTCATCTCTTCCTTAGTATAACCATTATCCTGGAATACATCAATATGAGGTAAAACATTCATATCTATAGCGTGCGGATATAGTTTAGCAGCTTCTGTCCGGTTGCGTTCCGACAGCAAATGATCAACTCCCTTCTGGCCGCTGCCCGTGACGCTTTGGTAGGTGCTGACTACGACACGTTTGATTTGATACCGGTCGTGTAAGGGCTTCAGTACGACTACCATCTGGATAGTGGAGCAATTCGGGTTGGCAATCACCCTGTCTTCCGGGGTTAACGACGTTGCATTGACTTCAGGTACGATCAGCTTTTTGCCAGGATGCATGCGCCAGGCAGATGAGTTGTCAATCACATAACATCCCGTAGCTGCAAATTGCTCTGCCCATTCCAGGGAGGTGCTTCCCCCTGCAGAAAATAAGGCTAACTGAGGCTTTAAGGCTACAGCTTCCGATAAGGTCACTACAGGATATTCCTTGTTGTTAAAAGTAATAAGCTTACCCCTGGAGCGTTCAGAGGCAACCGGGATGAGTTCGGTCACCGGGAAATTTCTTTCTTCCAGGGTACGCAACATGGTGCTGCCCACAAGGCCTGTTGCTCCGACTACTGCTACTTTCATGTATGTTTGTTTTTTGTGGCACAAAGGACGTAAATATTTGTATTAATACCTATGTGACGGTTAAAAAAAATCCCGCAACCAGTTCTGGATGCGGGAAGAGCTCTTCGTTCTTTGGTTATTTATTCCCGCACTTTTTCTTTCATTAATTCCTTAATGTCCGCCATGATGCGCTTGGCAATATTGTCCGCAGTGGTTTGGTTATTGCTTTCTGCATAAATACGGATAATAGGTTCTGTATTGGACGTGCGCAAGTGTACCCAGTCCTTGTCAAACTCAATTTTCAAGCCATCTTCCGTGTTGACAGGCTGCTTGCTGTATTTGTTTTTGATCTTTTTAAATAGTACTGTAGTGTCCACTGATACGTCCAGCTCGATTTTGTTCTTTGAAATAAAGTAATCAGGATAGGTACTGCGTAAGGCTCCGATACCCTTACCTGATTTTGCCAGGTGGGTCAGGAATAAAGCAATGCCGATCAAGGCATCGCGGCCGTAATGCAAACTGGGGTCAATCACTCCGCCATTGCCTTCCCCGCCTATGACGGCCTGTACTTCTTTCATT
>CAZFKK010000366.1:0-3245 GCA_964519735.1 uncultured Taibaiella sp. | reverse complement strand
TTTCAATCCTATGGGCAATGGGAGCCTGAAGACCCTATCCAGAAGCTGTCTATATACCGTATTATCCAGGAATTGGTTCAAAATTCCCTGAAGCATGCACAGGCACACTATATATTGGTTCAACTCAACTGCGAGACTGATTTTATGGGCATCACCGTACAGGATAACGGAAAAGGTTTTGATATACACGCATCGCACAAAGGACAGGGCCTCGACAACCTCAGAAAAAGGGTGGCTGCCTTTAACGGATCCCTGGAAATAACAAGTAACTCTAATGGTACGACCATGTATCTTGAACTAAAACACCCTAATTAAATAAATATCCTACCTTTATTTAAACCATTCCTGAATATGTCTATTAAAGTAGCCATCACAGATGATCACCCGATGGTATTGTCAGGACTTAAGTATGCCCTGACAGCTAATAGCGAGATTATCGTTACCGGCACCTACAGAAACGGCCATGATTTATTGCAAGCCCTGGAGGCCACAGCACCTGATGTTCTTTTGCTGGATCTTCAACTGCCTGATTTTCCGGGTAGGAAAATTGCACAGGAGGTGATCCGCCTCTATCCGAATATTAAAATTATTATTATATCAAGCCAGGAGGAGTTTTATAATATTGATGAGATGATCCAGATGGGCTGTTCGGGATACCTCCTGAAAAGCAACACGGATCATGCGCTATTGCTTCAGGCAGTGGAAACCGTCTATTATGGTGAATTATTCCTGGAACCCTCCCTGAAGAAGGAGCTGATGACCGGCATACTTAAAGCCCGGAAAAAATCGGAGAAAACGATGGCTATGCTGACCCAAAAAGAAAATGAAATCTTAAAATTTATCGTAGAAGGATATTCCAGCAAGAAAATTGCAGATCAATTGGGGATCAGCTTCCGTACGGTAGAAACACATCGCTTTAGCCTCCTCCAAAAACTGGAAGTAAAAAATGCTGCGGAACTGGTAAAGAAGGCCTTAGAATTGCATTTGCTAAAGTAAAAAAGCTAATGAATATATTTTTATGCCATTAAGTTCAATGGCTGCTATGCCTGTCTTAACCCTGCATAACAGCCATTAAAAATTTTGCTCCTTACCGAAACACTCCGTTCGGTTTCCTTTTACACTCACCGATAACTTAACAATAAGCTTCGTAAGCCTGGGAAAGATTGGTCGCGATCATTTCAGCAGAGCGCCCTTCGATCATATGTCTTTCAATCATATGGACTAACTGACCATCTTTAAATAAGGCTATGGATGGTGAAGATGGGGGATAAGGCAGTAAATAGGTACGCGCCTGTTTTACGGCATCTATATCAAAACCAGCAAAACTGGTGACGGTACGATCGGGTTTTTTACCGGCGGATTGCAAAGACTGTAATACTCCCGGACGTGCAGTACCGGCACTACAACCACAAACGGAGTTAATGACCAAAAGGGTAGTGCCCTTCTGGGGGATAACGCTATCTACTTGTTCGGGAGTTAATAATTCCTGGAAGCCTTGCGCGGTCAACTGGGCTTTCATGGGGTTCACTAATTCTGCAGGATACATGATAATGCTTATTTTAATTGTTACCGCAAATTTACGGATTTTCCGGATCTTCCCTTCCTTTTGCTCCTTCAGCTTTCTCTATGCCGCAATAAAATTTTTGTACTGCCAGGTATTGCCTATGTTTGTAGTACTTATAAAAAAGAGATTATGGCTTCTTTTCACTATTTGCAGGAAAAAGATATTTTATCTTTATTAAATATAAGAAACGGGGAACAGAAACTGGGGCAACACCTGCAGTTCGCTACTTCCTTCAATGTAGCAGAAAGCCTGGCACGGTCCACAGCTCCGTTTGTTTTGCTGGGCCTCCCGGAAGACATCGGCGTAAGGGCCAATGGAGGTATCGGAGGCACACAAACTGCCTGGACAAGCTTCTTAACCAGCTTTCTGAATATACAAGAGACGTCCTGCTTAAGTGGAAATGACTTCCTTCTGCTGGGCTTTGCCGATTTTTCAGAATGGTTACAACACTGTAAAGATGCCGGCCAGGAAGAACTCCGGGCCTATACCGCGAAAATAGATGATTTTGTGTACCCGATTATTCAGCAAATAAGGGCGGCCGGTAAAATACCTATAGTTATCGGCGGGGGGCATAACAATGCCTATCCGCTGTTGAAAGGGATGTCCCTGGCTATAACAGCGCCCCTCCACGCCATAAACCTGGATCCTCATGCCGACTATAGAGCCATGGAGGGCAGACATAGCGGCAATGGATTCCGCTATGCCCGGGAACAAGGTTATCTGAAGAAATACGCGATGATGGGCTTACATGAAGCCTACAACAGTCAGCCCATTATCCATGAGCTAAAAAAACATCCGGATCTGCTGCCTCTTTTCTGGGAAGATATTTTTCTCCGGGAAAAAACCACCTGGGCCAAGGCCCTGGACCAGGCTTTACAACATGTAAACCATCATGCCTTTGGCGTTGAGTTAGACCTGGATAGCATAGAGCATGTATTGAGCAGTGCGGCCACCCCTTTGGGAATAAGACCTGAAGTCGCAGCGCATTACCTGTACCGATGCGGCCGGCAACCACACGCCGCTTACCTCCATTTACCGGAAGGGGTTACCCGGAGAGCAGATGGCCTTACAAGTACCGGAACAGGCAAGCTACTCAGTTACCTGGTTCAGGCTTTTTGTAAAGGGGTGCTGGAACAATAGCCTTAAAATCAGGGCCTGACAACCGGATGAGGTTGGATTCAGGACCTTTAACCTGGTATTGCATCCTGTGAATAAGGATCATTCCATCCGTTACTGATTCAATTCCCTTATTTTTGCCGGCATACAAAAAATATACGCCCTGAACTCCAGGTTTCATTTTGCCACGCTGTTTTTTTTACTCCTGCTGCTTCATGCAGCAGCAGGAGTTTATTTTAATGGCTATCCTCCCGGGTTGTTAGGCATTATTACTTTGCTTTACCTGTTGTTACTTATCCTGGGAAGTACCTTTATTCAATGGAATTTTTACCTGAAATCAGTCAATAAGATCCCCTCCCTTAAACTACAGTTTTCCGAAGGCAGGTTTGAAATAAAGTCAAGAGGGAAAGACATTGCACTCACCTTTGATGACGGCCCTGCAGACTATACCGAAAGCATACTGGATACGTTGAAAAAAGAACAGGTACAAGCCACCTTCTTTCTTATCGGTCAACATATAGAGACACGCAGGGCAGTGGTCAGGCGCATTTATGATGAGGGCCAT
>CAZFKK010000365.1:0-3247 GCA_964519735.1 uncultured Taibaiella sp. | reverse complement strand
GGTGGTGTGAGAGGACAGGTAGCGAAATAATCGCTACCTTCCTACTCGATTTTATCCCGGGTTATGCCGATCGTTAGGGAATTTATTCGTAAATTTAACCATTATGGCAATGACGGCATTAGTTTTGGGCGCTACGGGCTTGACAGGAAGTTCCTTGTTGCAGATCATCCTGGAGGACCCTTATTTTGACCAGGTCAAGGTGTGTACCAGGCGGGCCCTGGATCGGCAACATCCCAAGCTGGTCACCCTTATTACTGATTTTTCCGACCTGGAAGCGTATGCATTGGAAGCAGACATCGTTTTTTCCTGCTTAGGCACTACGCGGAAGCAAACACCCGACCTGGAGCAATACCGGAAACTGGAAATAGATATCCCGGTCGAAGTGGCCCGCAGGGCGGGTAAATCCGGTCTCCGGCAGTTTCACTATATTTCTGCTATGGGAGCTAACGCAGATTCCCGTAATTTCTATTTAAAAATAAAAGGGATAGCAGAGCAGCAGATTTCCCAACAACCCATAGCATCCGTACATATTTACCGGCCGGCTTTAATTACAGGATCCAGGAAAGAAAAAAGAGGGCTGGAAAAAATAGCCGCAGGTATCTTTAAGGCGATCAATCCCCTGCTTACAGGAAACTTAAAGAAATACAGAAGTATTGAAGCCATGACTATAGCAAAGGCCATGGTCGCGAATAGTAAACAAACAAAGCCGGGCATATTCATTTATCCCTCCGATCAGATTCAGGCTTTGTCCGGGACTTAACTCATTAATCTTTTCATTTTGCATACAGCTATTGGTCATTCTCTGAATGGAAAAAGAATATTACTCACAGGAGCTACTTCTGGGATTGGTAAAGAAGCGGCACTGGAATTGGCCAGGCGGGGAGCGCATGTGGTTATACATGGCAGGAACAAGGAAAAGACAGCAGCAGTCCGGGAAGAGCTTATCCGGGCTTCCGGCAACAGCCAGGTGGACGTTTTGCTGGGAGACCTTTCTGTCAAAGCTGAGGTATTGCGGTTAGCAGATGAATTTAACCAACGTTATGGCAGCCTGGATGTCCTGATCAATAATGCCGGTGGTGTGATGAATAAAGTCAGAGAAACAACAGCCGATGGCTGGGAGCGGACAATAGCCCTTAATGTGCTGGCTCCTTATATGCTGACCGCTTTGCTGTATCCGGCATTACAGGTACGTCCCGGTTCCCGGATCGTGAATACTTCTTCCGCTGCGCACCGTATGGCTAAGGCCAACCTGGACGACTTTATGTATGAGAAGCGCTATAACGCCTTGGGGGCTTATGGCGACGCCAAGTATTATGTCCTTTTACTAGGGCAGGAGTTAGCGCGCAGGCAGCAGGCGTATCCGGGCAACCATCCGGTAATGAATGCGTTGCATCCTGGCATAGTAGCTACGAATTTTGCCGTAGAAAGCAATTCGCTCTACAATTTCTTTTTTAAGTTTTTCCGGCCCTTCCTCATCAGTCCTCGAAAAGGTGCAGACACGATAATTTACCTGGCTTCGCATCCGGAAGGAGGTTTGTCAGGTGGCCGCTATTTTATGAAGCGAAAAGTAGCTAAGATCCATGGGCCGGTTCCCGATTCCGTAAAAGCCGGACGGTTATGGGCCTTGTGTGAACAATATACAGGGATCTCTTTATTGAATCCATAAATGCCTTTCTATCAACCAAGAATAGGTTTATCTTCTTGGAGATTTTCAACACAAGGAATTACAGGTTACCTTTGCGCATGGATTATTTTAAAAACCTGTGCCAACTGTTGCAAACAGAACGAGAGGAGGACCGGGCCGTTTACCGCCAACTCACCGCCCGTTCAACAGCAGCAGAGCGGAGGGCTAATGGGTTAACCTGGTATCCGGTAGCCATTCGGGGTACGGAATTAGGGCGGGGCGATTACCTCACGGTAGAACTGGAGCGGACCACACATCTCGATATACCCCATCAATTGCGTTTTGGTGCTTCCGTTCAATTATTTTCCAATCATGATGCACAACAGGATCGTATAGAAGGTACCGTCACTTACCAGGGTGGGCATCGGCTAAAGATCAGCTTACGTACGGATGAATTGCCGGAATGGAGCCGGAATGGCAAATTAGGGATAGACCTGCTGTTTGATGATAATAGTTATGACGAAATGCTCCATGCGCTCAGGCAGGCAGCGCAAGAGCTGGAGCAAAAAGACGGCCCTAAGCTGATTCCCATACTCACAGGTCAGGGAAGTCCTTCATTTGATACGCCCATAGCGATACCCGTTGATACAGGTCTTAATGAACAGCAGGATAAAGCAGTAGCCAAAATTGTAGCAGCGCAGGATTTGGCTATCGTCCATGGGCCACCGGGTACGGGTAAAACAACCACATTAATTCAGGCCATCCTGGAGCTGATTCGTAAGGATGGGAAGCAGATATTGGTAGTCGCTCCCAGCAATACGGCTGTGGACCTGCTGAGTGAAAAGTTGAGTGAAGCAGGACTGCAGGTGCTGCGGGTAGGCAATCCTGCCCGGGTGACTGAACGGCTGATGGCCCTGACACTGGATAGTAAGATGGCGGCACACCCCCAGATGAAGCAGATCCGGAAGCTGAAAAAGCAGGCTGCTGAGTTTAAAGATATGGCCCATAAGTATAAGCGGAGTTTCGGGAAAGCAGAGCGGGAACAGCGTAAAGCGCTTTTCGATGAAGCCCATCGGATCATGAAGGAAGTGGGCCAGACGGAACAATACATTACCGACGATATTGTCCACCATAGCCAGGTGATCGCGGCCACCTTAGTAGGAGCTAATCATTATACGGTACGTAAAGCAACTTACGCTACCGTGGTCATCGATGAAGCCGGGCAGGCACTGGAGCCTGCTTGCTGGATCCCGGTACTCAAAGCCCGGAAGCTGATCATGGCCGGGGATCATTGCCAGCTCCCCCCGACCATTAAATCCCGGACAGCGGCTGAAAACGGCCTGGCTACGACCTTACTGGAGAAAATGGTGCTTCGGTATCCCGAAGCCGTAGTTTTGCTGGAAGAGCAATATCGTATGCATCGCCTGATCATGGGGTATTCTTCCCGGGTATTTTATGAGGGTAAGCTGCAGGCACATGCTTCGGTGGCAGACGCAGTATTGTTTCCCGGGGATCTGCCGCTTACTTTTATAGACACTGCCGGTTGCGGTTTTGAAGAGCAGCAGGAGGGTACCAGTATTTTCAATCCGGAAGAGGCCGCTTTCCTGTTCAAACACCTGGGCT
>CAZFKK010000364.1:0-3280 GCA_964519735.1 uncultured Taibaiella sp. | reverse complement strand
AATTTCCCTGCCCGTCCAGCTTTGAGATAAAGATATCAAAGCTATAAATACCCGCCGTAGAAAAATTTGCTGTTCCGGCTGCACTGGGGTCAAAGTCTGCCGTACCGTCAAAAGAGCCTGTAGTATATACGTTTCCTTTCGAATCTACCGAAACGGCTGTACTATATACGCGACCTGTTCCGCTTAAACTTTTCGCCCATACGTATTTACCCATACTATCCAGTTTAAGGACGAAAGCATCTTCAAAACTATTACTTCCGGCCGTTGAAGTCAGCGTCTGGTTGCCTCCATCCGGATCAAAATCTACCGTGCCCGAAAACTGACCGGTGATATGCACGTAGCCGTCCTGGCTTACCGTAATGGCATCCAGCGCTTCCTCGAGGGTCACATAACCGTTTTCGTTGGGAATGCGTTTTGCCCATAGGAAATCTCCGTTATCTTTAAGCTTCAGGATAAACATGCATTGTCCGTCCAGTATGGCCGGAGTGCCTCCCGGATTCATGTCCACCTGGCCTTTAGCCAAATCTCCTACTATATACAGATTCCTGCCTGAAGAATCCAGGGCAAGCCCTGTAGCCGTCTGGTCGCCTTCATTACCTATATTTTTTGCCCATATACAGTTACCATCGGTATCCAGCTTTGCGATAAATATATCTGTCTCTCCTTCTGACTTCAGGACTATCTTTCCGAAATCCATCTCCGTCACAAATCTGCCTGCTATATATACGTTGCCCGCCGGGTCTGTAGCAATGGAATTACCTTCATCATTCCTGACATCTCCATACCGTTTTGCCCATACCAGGTTGCCTGAAGCATCATGCTTGGTAACGAATACATCACTTTCATCCTTTACGGTGAGGTTATTGGCGGTTCCGCCCACATTAAAATCAGCGGTTTCCCTGAAATAGCCGATCGTAAACACATTACCTGACCGATCCACAGCCATCGAATGGCTGATGTCAGTCGATGTACCGCCAATCGTTTTCACCCATTCCAGGTGTACATCCTGTGCATACATTGCGGGGCTGCCCAATAATAAAAATGCTCCAAGCATTGATTTAAAAATGTTCATTTTTCTCATACCAGACTAGTTTTAAAGTATCCAAAACAATATAGAACAAAAGTATCCCTGAATTGAATAGCCTGTAAGCGCAAAATTGCGCAATTAAAAAAAATTGGGTAGTACTACCCAATTCTCCCGATATTCCCGATTAGTTCTGTACTTTTATTGGTCTTTGTAGCACCTGAATCATGCACAGCTTCTTTCATCAGTCCCCTATGCCCTTTAAACTGATCTTTATAAAAGTCTGTTTCGTTTTTCTTTTGAACCTGCCTGGCATCACCTCCAAGGCACAAACGGAGCTTGTAAGACTAACTAATCATGACAGCACAGAGATCTTAACTATTCTGGAGCATGCACGGGTACTCTGTAATGCCGGGTATTATGACAGCGCCCTGGATATCTACCGGTTCAGCTTAAAGAAAAGTATCGCTATCGGTTACAAATACGGGTTAGTGAAAAGCATTATAGGGCTAGGCATTTCGGAAGTTAACTTAGGCAAGAGTGAACAAGCCTTACAGCATTTTGAGGAGGCTTTAAGTTATTGTGACACTGCCGATGAAACCAAAGTCATGATTGCTACTATTTATAACAATCAATCCAATATTTTCCAGTTATGGGGAGACCGTAAAAAGGCGATTAATTTATTACAAAAAGCGCTCAAAGTCAGGGAACATATCCCCTCTCAAATCGCGGTTCACCTGATATACATTAATATGGCCACAATCCTGGATGGGATGGGCCGGTTTGACGAAGCGCTCTATTATTTAAATAAAGCGGAGACAGATGCCGGGAAGAATAAGGATTATATTTCCGTAAGTAATACCTTGCATGCCAAAGGAACCTTGTATATCAGTAAGAAGGAATGGGATACTGCAGTCTATTACTTTGAGAAAGCGCTGCAAACCGGAAGGGAGAACGGCTATGACGATATTGCTCATTCTACCCTGGTCAACCTGGCCAGGATAGCTTTGGAGCGACAACAACCCCATGAGGCGCTGTCACTTTTACACCAGGCCAACCAGACAGATGCCAATATTGCCCCACACTATAAAGCTACTGCCTTGCAATTATTGGGAGAAACCTATACCACCTTAAAGCAATACGGCCTGGCAGAAAATTCATTACATGAGGCTTTAGCCCTGGCAAAGAAAGCAGACGCCTGGCTTATCTTACTGAAGATCCATAACTCCCTCCATTATTTATATATAACACAGGGTAATTTTAACAAAGCTTATGCACACCTTGCTGCGGAAAAACAACTTTCAGACAGCCTTAATAACGTGGAAAAGGTCAATGCCATTATGAACATAGAAGCCAGGTATCGCCTGGTCCAGAAAGACAAGGAGCTCACAGAAAAGCAATTGCTCATCAATGATCAAAAAAGTAGTATAAAATCAAGAAATATATGGATAGGCACCAGCAGCCTGATCATATTATTAGGGGTAATTGTGCTTCTGCTGCTCCTCCGCAGCCATAAGCAAAAACAGGCCTTAAAAGATGAGCGCGTGCAACACCTGATCAAGCAACAAGAGTTAAGAGAGGTTAAAGCCATCATTAATGCCGAAGAAAAAGAACGCAGCCGTATAGCACGTGACCTTCATGATGGCATCATGATTCAATTCTCTACCGTTAAGATGAACCTTTCGGCATTGATGGGCGGACCGGATACCACCATGGAAAAGGAACGCATCCGTCCTTATATCCTGCAATTAGATAAAGCCACCCAATCCTTAAGAAAGGCCGCCCATCACCTGATGCCGGATATGTTGCTGGATGGCGGCCTGGCAGAAGCTTTATACTATTTCTGCAACAGCCTGCAGAAAGATGTCCATTTTACCATTCACTATGAACAGCTTGATGAAATACCCCGGTTCGAGATACAATTCGAACTGGCGGTATACCGCATCATCCAGGAACTGATGCACAATATCATCAAGCATGCACAAGCCACGGAAGCCTATATCCAGTTAAGTTACAGCAACCAGCAATTGGGTATAGATGTAGAAGATAACGGGATCGGCATGAATGAGCTGCACCGGCAGAACAATAAAGGACTCGGGCTGAAAAGTATTGAGGCCAGGGTACTTTCGCTTCATGGCAATATGCAGATCACCACCAACAACAAGGGCACCAACATTGCCCTGGAATTTAACACCGAGGTTTTATAACACCAATGATTTACTATGCCTATAAGTATCTTTATCACAGACGACCATC